>JACRDF010000024.1 GCA_016212925.1 Desulfomonile tiedjei | reverse complement strand
GAAGAAGAGTTCAAAAAGGAACTCGAACAGTACATCTACTACTACAACAACCTAAGACCGCATCAAGCCCTAGGGGGGAAAACTCCCCTAGAATTCCTCGAGTCTTGTCCACGAATTACTTGACACGTACAGCAATGACAATTGTCGGCAATGTTATGTTTTTTGTGGCGATTCGGTCTGAAACGACGAAGGGATCCCGACCCCTAAAATCAAACGGAATTGTTCACTTTACGAAGAATGCTCCACTTGTGTGGAAATCATATCCGCGACCACAAGGTACCCGCTCTTGGTCTCATATCCTGCTCCTGTAGGGGCGACCGGTGGTCGCCCTAAGGCGGGCGCACGCCATGCGCCCCTACATCAGCAACAGAAGATGCGGGTCCCTATGATGACCAGCCAAGCAGTCTCTCCTTTGCCAAGTGAATAATTCCGAAATCAAAAGTTGCTTACCCGGCTTCCCCGCAAGGCGGCATGACAGCTTTCCCACCCTACAATGGAATGACTACCCTGGGAATCCCGAGTCCCAGAATATCGTGCACGCGGTTAGGGACGAAATCCCGTTGGGTCAGCGAGCGCTAACCGCTCAAACGCTACCGTCTTTGAGTGATTTTCACTCATTGCGGACATGAGGCAACTATTTGATTTTGTTGCGAGGTTTTGTTTGGGACGGAACGCTTTCACAAAGCCGGCCGCTGTAACTGGGTGATATTGTATAGACATTAAGCAAGTGGAGTGAATTTGGAGCGGGCTCAGTTTCCCTTGGCCAAGGATATCTCTCCGGCAACCCCTCTGTCATCGTAACGTCTGAACTTTACGCCTAAAACCGGCACAGGCATCACACGCCATGTTTGGCATGGAAAATGCTTGCAACAGCAAGTGGAACCAGGAGGCCGCGACCTTCTCCGCATGCTCAGATGATATTGTCCCCTTGGCGGAAGAAGCTAAGCGCTTAAACCGGCTGGGGAGAAAATAGTAGTTGCCAAACCAATGCTCCGGATTTATTGGTATATCCAAAGGCTTAAGGATCCCATATTCTGTGGGCATGATTCCGGCCTTGCCGTGCCATACGGGATTATCCGACGACACATGACCGGGGGGGAAGCGTGAGTAAGAACAGCCATGCTAACGGTAACGATGGCGGCCAGGGCTCTAGAACGCCTCTTGTCATCGATGAGTTGGCAACACAAACCCTTGACCTCGCCGACCTGCTTACCAAGGACGTAACACTTTCAGGCAGCTTTGATATCAGAGGGGAAATCTGGGCGACGACCTTTGGTAAGTTGCTTCAAGCAATACCAATTCCGGGAATGCTCATCGATGAATCCTTCAAAATAGCGGTCCTGAATCAGGCCTGTGCGAAGATCAGTCCGGAATACGAATCAATCCTGAGCACCAGCTTTTGCCGACTCGTCCCAACCCCATCTAACGCTCAAAAAATGCAATCATTCGTTGAGGCGGTGTTTTTTACAAGAAGGCCCAAGGTGGTTGAAGCTCCCTTACGGATTGGAAGCGCCAGGGGTTTGTGGTGCCGGATGACGTTTCGATCCGTGAGAATATTCGATCGGAGGTACTTGCTCGTCTTGATCGAGGATTTCAGCTCTGAAAAGGAGGAACTTGCTCGGAGCAAAAGCAAGGAGGAAGAGCTTCGAAGAGGACATCAAGAGCTGGAAAAGCGCGTGAATGAGCGGACCGCTCAATTGACTGCGGCCAATGCGGACCTGCGCAGGGAAATCGCCGAGAGACAAAAAGCGGAACTGGCCTTGAAAGAGATCGTGACCATGATCGAAGGCCAGTTGAAGGACTTGAAAGAAGAGGTCATCCTCAGGCTGAGAGTAAGCTTGCAACCGCTCATCGATCAACTCAAGGCTGAGACCACCTCCACGTCCGGTCGGCACCTTCTTCGCGCTCTGGACTACCACCTGGCTCATGCTCTCTCGTCCTTTGGGACGAAGCCGTCGCAAAAACTTACCCTTTTGACACCCAAAGAAGTTCAGACATGCAACTTGATCGTTTCCGGCCTGACTTCCAAACAGATAGCGGAAGCCACAGGGGTAACGGTGGATGCGGTGAACTCCTACAGGCTTCGCATCAGGAAGAAACTCGGTCTGGATCTGTCACGCGAAAGTCTCGCCACATGGCTCAAGTTTCAGTACGGTTTGTGACGAGTCCTGGGCGGGGAGACTGACCCCACGGTCGCATAGCAAGGGGGAGGCATTTTGGCTCAAACCGATAAAAGTGAGCGGCGGCCTCAAAGGCCATTTGAGCCATCCCGCGGGAAGCATAAACACAATGGGTATTTTTGCTACCCAATTTTGTATCAATTTCCTCATATTGACTGCCATGCCGAGGAGATGCAACAATTTCACACGGCTTATCTCAACAAATGTCCAAAATGGCGTTCTGAGCCGCTGAATTTGGTACAAACGCCGTTGGCAAAATCAATTGAGAACGGGGGGGACCGGGAAAGTGATAAATTTGTCATCAAACGGCGAACCAACGAGCGCGCGGCGGGGATTGGATGAGAGGGGCCTGCAAGTTTCTCCTGCCGATTTGACGCTTGATACAGACGATCCCGATGTCGACACAGCCTTGCTTGAGGCATCTTCCGCTGGCGATTGCGTGACGGCCGGGGTGGCCCTGGCCATGGGCGTCAACCCCAACTTGCGAAATGCGTCCGGCAACAGCGCGTTGATGCTGGCCTCGCTGGCAGGGAATTCGGAATTAATCGAACTTCTGGTTGCAAAAGGTGCAGATGTCAATTTACCAGGAGCGGGGGGCCGTTCGGCACTTTCCTCCGCAGCGGCGGCAGGGCGCGTTGAAGCTCTGAACCTCCTACTCGAGCACGGTGCTCAAGTCCATGCCAGAGACGAAGAAGGCAGGACTCCTCTGTTTGAAGCCTCTCTTTGGGGTCACCCCGAAGTTATTAGAGAACTTTTGAATCGAGGGGCCGATCCGGATCATCAGGACATTACAGGTCGGACAGCTTTGATGGAAGCCGCATGCTGGGGCCATGCCGAAGTGGCGAACCTTATCCTGGGGCGGGGGGTCTTTACGGATGCAAAGGACCAATCCGGCCATACAGCCCTGCACCACGCCTGCGGTAATGGAAGCACGGAAATCGCCACGCTCCTTTTGGATGCGGGCGCGAGCGTGGACGTCAGAGATGCGCGTGGCGAAACGCCTTTGATGAGGGCCTGCACCGGGGGCCATTTCGACGTGGTAAAGCTCCTGATAGCGCACGGAGCTGATGTTAACAAGCGAGATACTGAAGGAAATTCTGCGCTCACACGGGCTGCGGGCGAGGGCGCCGATGAGATGGCCTTGTTACTGCTCGAAAACGGCGCCGAGATTCATTCACGCAACAGGAAGGGCAGAACCGCGTTCGTTGAGGCTGCATTGCAGGGGCAAATTACGGCCGCGGGCCTGTTGCTTCAGGTCGAGGAAAGAGATCATCCGGAGATCAGATCAAAAGACGCTACGTTGCTTCGAGCAAGCTCCAGAGGATTGCTGGAGGTTGTCAATTTCCTGCTGGACAAAGGAGTGGACGTGAACCACTCCGGCTCCAGCGGCCGGACCGCCCTTTTGCTGGCTGCGGAAAAAGGGCATCCTGAAGTGGTCGAGAGTCTGTTGGCAGCCGGGGCTGCCCCTGACCACTGCGACAGGACCGGGGATACTCCTTTGATGAAGGCATGTTCAAAGGGGCACTTGAGTGTGGCAAGACTGGTGCTGGGCGCGGGAGCGGCAGTTGATGCACGCAATACTTACGGCAACACGGCTCTCATGAGGGCGGCGTTCAAAGGGCATTTGAGGGTCGCTGAAGTGTTGATCGAGCATGGTGCGGACCCTAACGCGCGGAATTCTCACGGGAATTCACCATTGATCTTCGCTTGCTTCAAGGGCCATGCTTCAATGGCAAGACTGCTTCTAGACAAGGGTGCGGAAGTCGACCGTCCGGACAAATCCGGTGAAACAGCCTTAGCGAAGGCTTGCGGTAACGGATTCGAGAAGGTGGTCAGACTTCTGTTGAATCGGGGCGCCCAAATCAATGCTACCAACGACCGCGGAACCTCATGCTTGGCCAAAGCAGCTTTTGCTGGGCACGCAACGATCGTCAAGCTGCTTCTGCAGAAGGGTGCCGTGTTTTCATCCAATGGCCGTGTTCTCGCGAAAGCCGCTTCCAAGGGACACGCTCAGATAGTGGCACTTCTAATGAACCCGCAAGGCCTTGCGCATGGCGATGAGGAAACCACGGCAATAGTCACAGACCGCGCGAACGGCGGTTCTCCACAAACCAATGCTGATTCCGTGAACGCTTCGGAAGAGGGACTCGACCCTGATGTGACCCGGAATGGCGTATTGCTCGCTGCAACAAAAAGGCAGTTGCAAAATCTCGAAGCGCTTCTTGCCGCCGGAGAGGACTTTTCAGTGCCGGCAGGCCTACAGGTCGCGACGCTACTCCGAGCCGCGCAAGCTGGGCAGACGCGTCTGATCGAACTCCTACTGGACAAGGGAGCTGACGTTGACGCCACTGACCGGGCAGGGAATTCTGCTTTGATTACGGCTGCGAAATATGGCCACCAGGATGTGGTCAAGTTGTTGTTGAATCGGGGGGCAAAGGTAAACGCGGAGGACCGACGCGGGAAGACCGCACTGATAAGGGCTGCCGGTTCAGGTCACAGCAAGATCGTTGGGCTTCTCCTCGCTGCAGGGGCTGACCTGAACCACACCACGCTGCGCAAGAACACAGCGATAATGCGTGCCATTTACAATGACCGGCTTGATGTGGCCAAGCTTCTGCTGAATGCAGGGGCGGACGTCTCCGTAACGAATGCGTACGGTTACTCGGCCCCCTTATTAGCGGTAAGTAAGGGCCATCACGAGCTGATAGCGCTGTTGAAGGATCGGGACCGATCTAACTCTTTAGGACAGGAGGCAGCCGGCTCCACAACGCTCAACCCCTGAGTGGGCCTTACGTAATTCACCGGGCATGTTCGTCGGTTTGTGAGCATGAGTGTGCCTCACGCCATGGCTTTGTTCGTGCAACAGACCTTTGGCCAGCGTTCCCTCGAGCGCTTTCGGGTAAACAAGGATGGAACAAAATAATCTGCCTACCTTGATTCTAGCCGGTGACAGCGATTCAACAGGACCTTTCCTGTTCCAGGATGGCGAAACTACAGAAACCATCGACTTGAACGCGTTGTTTGGCCCTGACCCGACCGAATCGGGTGTTTTCGATGTGTCGGACGTAAGCCATTCCACGTTTGCGAAATTGCTGCAGGCGTTGTCTGTTCCGACATTACTGGTTGCCAGATCCCACACCATCAAATTTGCAAACTCGGCCTTCAGGAAAACTATTCGCGACAGCTTGGATTTGCAGGGCGCGACTTTCTCATCCCTCTTCCCCAACCCTAGAGAGGCTCGACAGGCTCAATTGTTGCTGGAAAAAGTCTTTGAGGAACGAAAGCCCGAGGTCAGGGAGAAGGTGTTGCAGATCAGGAGAATGCGGTTATGGGCCAGAATGCATTTGCGCACGATTCGACTGGGTGCAGAAAGGATGGTGCTGGTTCAGATCGAGAACCTGACTGCTCAAAAGAGGCTGCTCAGCATTCAGAAATACAAAAAGCTGGTAAGTATTTTTCCTATCGGGATTGCCGAATTCGCGTTGCCAAGGCAGCTCGAGTGTTCGCAACCCTTCGAGCGGCTGCTTTCTTCCGTATTGGATGCCAGAGTAGTGGATGGAAACGACAAGTTCGCTGGGATCTATAGCCGGCGAAGCATTTCGGAACTCATGGGTACAAGGCTGGGCGCGTTGTTACCCTGCACGAACAAAATTGAATTGCTGTATAAGCAGTGGATTCACGCCCGCTTTCCTATTCGTTCATTTGAGAGCAGGGAAACCGACCTCTCTGGAGGTGTCCGCTTTTTTGAAAACACACTCATAGGCAATGTCAACAGTCAGCGTCTATCGGGGCTCTGGTGGGTCAAGTTGGACGTGTCCGAAAAGAAAAAAACACAAGAAGAGATCGTAAAATCCCAAAAAATTGAATCGCTGGGCATCCTCGCGGGCGGAATTGCTCATGATTTCAACAACCTTCTAACCGGAATTCTGGGCAACATTTCTCTCGCACAAACGTATTTGCCCCCTGATAACAAAGCCTTCGACCGACTGGAAGCAGCGGTCAGGGCCTCCAAACAATCGCAGGAGTTGACTCAGCAGTTGTTAACATTTTCCAAGGGAGGGCTGCCAATAAGGAAGACCGCCTCAATTACTGAACTGGTAAGAGACTCGGTTGGTTTCGTGTTGCGAGGATCCAACGTCCGCTCAGCAATCTCTATCCCCCAGGACTTGTGGAGTGTCCACATTGATCCGGGACAGGTCAGTCAGGTACTCAACAACTTGTTTATCAATGCTCTTCAAGCCATGCCGAGAGGAGGCACGATTACCGTACAAGCTGAAAATTGTCTTGTTGACGCAGAATCAGTGACTCATATAAGGCCCGGAAAATACGTTAGAATACGTATTAAGGACCAGGGTGTAGGAATAGCACCGGAGAACATCCAAAAGATATTCGACCCATATTTCACAACTAAGGAGACTGGAAGCGGTCTCGGCCTTGCAACAGCTTATTCCATTATTAAGAAGCATGACGGACTGATTACGGTGAGTTCTGAAGTGGGTGTCGGAACGGTCTTTTACATCTATCTTCCGGCTAAGCCCGACTCCCTCACGGCCGTGGATCCGGCGCACGGAACAGAGGCGAAGGCAGGTTACATGGGAAAAATCCTTGTCATGGATGACGAGCAACTGATAAGAGACTTGGCCGGTGAGATACTCTCCGATCTGGGGTACGAGGCTAGCGTGGTGAAAGACGGACCCGAAGCCATAGCTGCTTATCATAAGGCCATGCGTTCGGGGCGGCCGTTTGACGCCGTCATAATGGACTTGACGATACCTGGTGGAATGGGTGGCAAAGAGGCCTTCGAACGGATCCGCGAAATAGACCCGGAAGCCCGCGCGATTGTGTCGAGCGGTTATTCTCACGACCCTATCATGGCGGACTTCAAGAAACACGGGTTCGTTGGAGTCCTTGCCAAACCCTACACCTTGGACGATTTGCGCAATCAACTGAAAGCAGTTTTTGAACACCAGACAAGCACCGTGGTTTTGACATGACCGTGTCGCGTCGCGGGGCCTTTGTGCCCCGTTGGGAAACTGCGGGCCGTTGGCAGCCGCTTGAACCGGCCGAATTACCCGCCGGGCTTGGCTAGGGAGTCCATCAGTGGGCAGTGTAACAGCGATTCTCGAAAGTAATGTCCGGGTGGCCGGTGGGCGCCACTTTCGCCTCTCCAGTGGTTTTTCATTCGGACAGACATTCTGAGAAAGGCCATGGACGCACATGGAGCAGTCGCGGCTTCAAGCATTGGGCAAGGATTCTATGAACAAGCGTAGAATAAGCGCGCAGAGTATCGCCCAGGACATCCGCGCCGGATTAACTGATGCGGAACTCCAGGAGAAATACCGTGTACGACACGATGCCCTTCACTATTTGATGAATCGGCTGGTTGACGCGGGAGTGATAACCGATTTTGAGCTGTTCGGTAGAAAGAGCCTCTCCGAGAGCGACCTCATGAGGGCTTTCTCGCCTTCTGACCAGGCCATCCTAAAATGCCCGTTTTGCGGTAACGTTATCCCGGAAGAAACCGTCGGGTGTACCACATGTCAAAGCCTGGCCACAGAGTTCGAGGACACCCTGGTAATCGAACCGGTCATTGAATCGACAGAGCCCACAATGGCGCGGCCCGACTCCACAGTGGGCCGCCAGGTTGAGCAAACCGAAGAGGACCTTATCGATGCTTGCCGAGAAGGCCGAACTGAGTTGGTGCGACAGCTCTTGTCCCGTGACGTAGACGTCAATTGTTCGGATGATTCCGGGGTGACACCCTTGATGGGGGCCGCTTTCGAGGGCCGAACGGAGGTGGCGGAGCTTTTACTCAGGAGGCAGGCAGACGTAAACGTCAAAGACAAATCCGGCCAAACTGCCCTGGGTCACGCGGCAGCCAAAGGGCACATCCAATTAATGAGGATTCTGTTGGAAAAAGGGGCTCATCTCCCAACGGTTGTCATGCCTCTCGGTGCGAGCATCGCGGCTGAAACCGCGGCGGACAGAGGAAACCATCTCGACGACCCACCGTCCAATGGGGAAAGTCCCAAGGCGGAGAGTCAATATGTTCCTGCTGATCCTCTCATGGTTCCTCCGGAAACTTCAGGTCCCGTGGAGGTTTTGACTGATATTGCGGATGAGATCCAGAATGGGGAGGATTCCAACCGGAAGGCTTTACTAAAAGCTGCCAGCAGGGGGCTGGTGGAGTCGGTGGAGGGGCTGCTGAATCGCGGCCTGGATGTCAATTCGCGCAGCAAGTACGGCAACACCGCTCTGATAAGAGCTGCATTCAAGGGGCACGTAGATGTGGCCAGGTTGCTCCTGGAGAGAAACGCCGACGTAAACGCTCAAAATTCCGCCGGTAACACCGCTCTGACCGTTGCGATTGAGGCCGGCCATGCCGAAATAGTTGAGTTGCTCCTCAGAAACGGAGCCAACGCTTGCGCCAAGACCGTAGACGGCAGCACCGCTCTAGTAGTCGCTTGTCTATCGGAAAATCGCGGTGTGGTCAATTTGCTCATTAATCATGGTGCCGATGTGAACCAGAGTAACAGCGACGGTGACACTCCGTTGATGAGGGCCTGCGATAGAGGACATGCGCCGATAGTGGAGGATCTTATTCGAGCAGGCGCTGACGTCAATGTTGCCAACAAGCACGGCAACACGGGTCTCATGAAGGCGGCATTCAAGGGCTATGAAGCCGTCGTGAAGATACTTTTGAGAGCCGGCGCTCACGTGAACGTCAAGAATGATTATGGCAACACGGCCCTTATGAAGGCCTGTCATGAGGGACACGTCGAGGTCGCACGGTTGCTCCTGAAAGCAGGAGCGGAAGTCGACGCACAGGACCGCGATGGCAGAACCGCGATGATCAGGGCCAAGAAATCCGGGCGACAGGAACTTGTCGATCTTCTCGTGAGATATCGCCTACTGACAATCGACCCACTGTGATGAGAACTGACTTCTGAGTCTGATTACCCAACCGGTAGAACCCCTTCTTGACCATGGCAATTGCCAAAAAAATGTCCGTTGGGTCCCAACGGCCCCCCTGCCATTGCTGCTCTCCTCACCTCGTCGTTCCCGCGAAGGCGGGAACCCAGGGAATCCCACGAGACGGGGGACTGGATTCCTGCTTCCGCAGGAATGACGAGATGGCGTCCTCTCGAATCGGACAAGAATTTTTACAACCACTGTGGTAGTTCTCGAAAGTGAACACGGATTAATTTGCAGTGTCCTGCCCACTCGGGACGATCTAATTGGGGAAGAGCTTTTCGGACAAACCATGGTAGCCCGTTCTGTCAAGCGATGCCTTTTGTATTGGGTGCCACGGACCTGGGCATTACCAGGTCCGTGCTTCCTGTCAATTCTATCGCCAGGATAACTCGAAAGATTCCCAGGCCTACCGTACCATCGGCTCGCTTTTAGATTTGGTGTTCAATGCGGGGGACAACCTTGCTGTTTCGCAAAAACGCCGGCACGGACCTGGCGGAGCCCAGGTCCGTGGCACCTGGCCGAAATGACATAAGGGCTGCGCCCGCCGAATCCGAAGTCTCAAACTGACCCACCACCCGATATTCTTGTTGCGGTTCGGCCGGGAAATCACCACAATACAGTGGGACGGTATTCCTCGCGCTTCCGGTCGATACGCTCCGCTCCCCTTGTTCCTCTCTTGTGCGGCTGAAGCGCATGCCGTTCGGCGCTGATCGATTAAATGAGAGGAGGTCAAAATGGTCCCTTCAGATTCGGGCAGATGTTACCCGGCCACGAGAGTCCGCAAACAACGGTCATGTTGCGGTGCCGTCGTGCCGACTCTTGTTTGCGCGATCTTGTTGGTCGCACAAACCGCTCTGGCACTGGAGATTTCCTTTCGCAGTTTCAGTGGTTCCGCGGCGATAGGCCCTCCCGCGGATGAATATGCCGCCAAGCTTGCAGATATTTCCGCGATCGCCCTCGGTGAGGCCGGTCAGGTCAAGTTCAGCAAGTACAAGCCGACCCCGCCGATTCCCGGAGCATTCAAAAACATTGTGGAGGCTGTCGCTGCAGGAGGACCAGTGGCAGGTGGGGCCGGCTTCGACGCTGCATATATTTCCGGGTCGGAACTCAACCCGGCATGGGGGTTTATTTACAATTCGGGAGTCCCGTTCGGCCCCAACTTCGACGAGTTCCTCGGCTTTCTCTGTGGCAAGTCTGTTGATGAAGGCAAGCAGAGCGGCCTCGATCTGCTTCAGCAGATCCTGGACAAAAACGGTAAGAACATCGTTGCGGTTCCCATGGTTGGAAGCAGTCAGCAGGGTTCCGGGTACTTCATGCTACCGGTCGGGAATGCCGGTGCGACCCCGGGCATCGGTCTTGCCGGTTTGTGTCAGCAGAGTTGGACTTTCCGATACCTGCCACCCGCCCAATTTGTCCTCGATCGGGCGTGTGACAACCTGGTCGCGGGCGGCGTGATTCCGAAAAAGAATATCAAGTTCATAACGGCCCTTGCCGGGGGCGGGTCCTTGGTCAAGGCAGTGGCGGACGGCCAAATCCAGGCATTCGAATTCGCCACCCCTCTTGACGACGTCTCTCAGCTTTTTGGGCTTCCCGAAGGCAATCCCGGTACCGTAGGAAATCGTTTCGTACATTTCCCCGGCTGGCATCAGCAGTTTCTGATCACCTATATGATTATCAACAAGGCGGCGTGGAATAAGTTGAGTCCGGCCCAGCAGGCGCTCGTCAAGAGCGTCGGCCGCGACCACGTCTTGTCCTCGTATGGCGAAAACATCACGCAGCAAGGCGCCAAGCTCAAGCAAATCCTAACGGCCAACGATAGTGACGGGAATGCCGGAAACGACCTGGTGTTGGTTCAGTGGCCCGAGAAAGACCTGGCGCTGCTCAGGGACGCCACTATCCAGTTCCTGAACGCCCGGGCCTCTGATACAAAACTCAGCGAACAAGATAGAAAGGACTACAGTCAAATCCTGGAATCGCTCAGAAAATATGTCAGTGCGAACAGCGGATACTGGAAAGTGCGAGAAGTGCCCAACGCGGTTCGTTTTCAAGGCTGGACCGATCCTGAAGGGAAGAATGGCTGGGATCAGAACCTGAAATAGCTCAAATTGCCGTGGGGGCATGTGGTGTCCCAAAAGAAATGACCGGAAGCCATCTTGTCGAAAGAAGGCCTCCGGTCATTGCAGTTCAACATCCATTTATCCTCAATATCACCTGCGGCGACCTCCACCGCCAAAACTAGCTCCTCCGCCTCCCATGCTGATTCCGCCGCCACCGCCACCTATGCGTCCGGCGCTAAAGCTGCTCGCTCCAAAGGAACCCATGCGGGCAGGACTTGAGAAGGACCTGGTGCCGATGCTCGGGCTGCTGAACGATCTTGTGCTGATATTCGGTCTCGAGAATGTCCTTGCCTGAAACGAACTCGGGTTCGAGAAAGTTCTTGTCCTCACGGTGTTCGGGCTTGAGAAGGTCCTTGCTTGAAACGAACTCGGGTTCGAGAAGGTCCTGGTCCTCACCGTATTCGGACTTGAAAAGGTTCTTGTCCGCGCCGTATTCAGGTTTGAGAACGTTCGTGCCGAACCAACCACGCTGGAAGACCCCGAACGGAGCGCATTCGCGTTGAATCGCGTTACGTTGGAGGACGGAACATTAGCCCGATTGGTGACAAAATTCCGCGGTGTTACTGCACCCTGTGTTCCCGCCCTCACGTTTTGCCTGAAAGCAGGGTTCTGGTTCCACGCCTTGTGGCTACGATTCCAGTTCCAGTGTTTGCGCAGCCACCACGGATGGAATTTCCGCCACACGTTTGCGCTGTAGAGGAATAGCGGAACCCCTCCATACCAGTAGGTCTCGTAACCGTAGTCAGGGAGGTATGACTCCGTATAACTAACTACCGGATATTCATCCTCAACGTACGTGTATCTCTCTGCTCGAGAGTAAGCGGCTGACGGAGGACGCAAATCGGTCTGGATTTGCGATCCGTAAACCCATCCGTTTTCCGCAAGTTGCGCCCAGTTGTTTGAGGTCCAAACGCCCGTGATATTCAACTGTTCACCCAGAGCCGCGCATCCGACTAAATCGTAATCGCTGCCGGGTCCACTCCGGATGCGGAGGCAATTATCAGGCTGATCCACCCCAATAACCGTGGCAATTCCGCCTTTTGGTTGCGGTATCGGGCGACCTGTTTGGCCGGTCTGGCCCGGATCGACTGCTTGACCTTGCTGCCCGGGTGCGTAGCTTTGGGAAGCCGGAGCTTGACCGGTCTGATCACTTTGCGCAAAACTTGCATTGGGAATACTTATAGCTAATGCCAATGCAGCTAGCATGGCGACAATGATTTTTAGTCTATTCATACTCATCTCTCCCTTGTCTTGGTTTTCAAGCCTCGGAAAGAGCCCATTTTTCACAAATCAGGACGCGCAGGCGTCCTTTCCTTTGCTTCTTAATAGTTAGACGGAATTCAGGCCGAATTGTTCGAAAAAATTGTTAAAGTTCCTTGGTTGTCGTCCTTAAAGGGTAGTGTTTTCAAGTTGCTATGACAGCAAGAAGCAAGCGGTCGGCCCTGCCGGACTTTTTCGCGTGGTGCAGGCTTTTAGCTTGCCTGGTCAAAAAGATCAATGATGACAGGCTGGAAAGCCTGTCCCACAAATCAATGGGGTCACGATTAGCGGTGCCCTTTCCATCCTTAGGTCAACGCTTTCCCTATGAAAACGCACGGATGGAACCGGCAATCCCGCGTTCAGCACGGGACTGCGCTACTAGCGTTTTCATGATTCATTGTGGCGATCTTCGCCATGAGCATTGGTAAAGAAAAATGAAGCTCTCAGCCGCAACTCCATTCCATTTTTTAGGCAACTGCGCAGGTCAAGCGGGCTTGTACAGACAGCGGAGCGGTTCTCCGCCCATCATACCTGCAATGCACCGGTTGCAGGAGACACACGAGGCCTTTTCGGTCTTGCCTTCCTTCAATCTGTTGACCAGGAACGGTTCCCGGATGAAAGGCCGGCTCATGGAGATAAAGTCTGCAAGGCCTTCTTCAAGGACCTGTTCCATGTGCCGGACGTGGCGAATGCCACCCACCAATATCAGAGGCACCTTCCCCATGACCGGTTTCATGATCCTGGCGGCTTCCGTGTGATATCCCTCCTCCAGGTCGAACTTCCCGGCCATTTTGCTCAGCATCATTTTACCTACCAATCGTTTCCACCAGGGAAGGGTTGCTGCCAATTCCTTGACCGGGACGCTTCCCCGACATGTGTTCATGAAGGAATAGTATGCGGTTCCACTGCTGATCTCGATAGCGTCGATGCCCAGTTCAACGAGCCGGTGAGCATACCGTTGTGCCAGATCGGGCGTTATCCCCGGAGCCGGCGTATGGTCATGTGTGTTGAGCTTGATCAGAATCGGCGTTCGTTCCGGTACGGAACTCTTCACCTCGCAAAAAATCTCCCTGAGAAACCGGAAACGACCCCCTTCGGAATCGCCCCACTTGTCGGTTCTCTTGTTGAAGAACGGAGAAAGGAACTGGTTGATCAGGTATCCGTGGGCTCCGTGCAACTGGATTCCGTCAGCGCCTGCGTTTATGGCTCTCTTGGCCGCTTTGCCGAAAGCCCGAATAACTTCCCGGATATCGGCTTCAGTCATCTCCCTCGGTTTGACAAAATTGATGGGATCTCGGCCAACGCTCGAGGGACCGAGAGGAGCC
The DNA here is from genome assembly GCA_016212925.1 of Desulfomonile tiedjei. Classification (NCBI taxonomy): domain Bacteria; kingdom Pseudomonadati; phylum Thermodesulfobacteriota; class Desulfomonilia; order Desulfomonilales; family Desulfomonilaceae; genus Desulfomonile; species Desulfomonile tiedjei. Next base: position 83,778 of record JACRDF010000024.1, on the reverse strand, counting down.
TGACCGGCAACCTGTTTCGTGGTTTGTCGTCCGGCATGGGCTAGCTGGAATACGATTTTCCCACCATGTTCGTGGACCGCGTCAACAATGCTCGCGAGTCCGGGAACGATGGCGTCGGAGTCAAGCTCCACCTGTCTTTCAAAGGCTTTTCCCGAGCGGTGCACGCTGACGTAGCCCGGCACGATCAGCCCTGTGCCACCTTTGGCGATGTTGCGGTACCGCTTGACCAACTGATCGGTCACCTCGCCGTTGACGGTTGCCATGGACTCGAAGGTGGCGGAATGTACGACGCGATTGGCGATCTCGATGGAACCTATCTTCCCCGATGAAAAGAGAATAGACATTGGTGGCATCCTCCTCCGGTGTTCGAATGGCCTGCTGCCACTGAAGCGACCTGCCGGTAATTATAGAGATCGGCCGAGATTATTCAACGGTCTGTCTATTCTAATAATTTCGGGGCCTCCGACGAGAACTGCAGGAATACAGGAACGCCATGCCAATTCCACCGGCTGGAAACCCCTCCTGCAAGCAGGCCCGCTAAAGCGCGGGTAGGATGTGGTGAGTGAAGCGAACCGCATCGCTCACAGTATTCTTCATCTGCGGAAGCACGTCACCGAGAGGAGGAGCGAGCAGAATTGGCATGGCGTCTCCAGATTACCCGACAACCAATCTATTGATTCGCAGATTCTCTCCCGGACTCCAAAGGGTATCTGGCAATAAGCACCTCAGCAGGGATGCCCAGTTTCTCATTCAAATTCCGAATCATGTCCAGGCTAAGTCTTCTTTTTCTCGTCAGGACTTCGGACACTCGGCCGCGGGAGCCTATGTACGGTTCCAGGTCCTTCCGAGTAAGGCCCATCTGTTCCATCCGAAACTTGATCGCTTCGATGGGGTCTGGCGGGTCCATTGGATAGTGTTCGTCCTCGTATGCCTCTACCAAGACCGATAGAACGTCCAATTCATCGGACTCAGGCGTGTCCGGCTCCGCATCCCAGATATCTCCGAGTCTTGCCAGTGCGGCGCGATATTCTTCCTCCGTACGAATCGGTTTGATTTCCATATAGTTGTCTCCTCTGTCCAAATCAGCCTGTCTCTTGTTAAACGGTGAGGGCGTCTATCTGTCCTACTGCCCGTGCGTTCCCACAAACCTAATAAAAACCGATCGTCTGTTGTATCTGATCGCCAATACCAGCCTGTAATCGTTTCCTTTTATATTAAACACGGCTCGGTTTTTGCCAATAATCCTGGCGTTGCTGTATTGATTGAGAATATCTGCGGGTTCCTTCCAGTCGGCTTTCTTGGCTTCTGCATACCACGCGAGCAGCGGCTGTTCCGCATCAGCATGTTTTTCCCAGAATGCCCTCAGCGTGCTTCTTGAGAAAATTCTCATAATGAAAGTGTATCATGTTCCCGGAACGGGACCAAGAAATAATACAGTTACTCGTGAGAGTGGAATAGGTGCGGTGTCTTCGGATTTCTGAGGGCGGGTGGCCCGGACGGCACCGCGTCCGGGTCGCGAAGCGACAGGAGGTGTCTTTGTCTTGCGCAAAGCTTTATCAGCGGTCGCCAAGAACAGATCCTACCGCAGAGAACGCCGTGTACGGCGCGCTCGGCGTGCGCCCTTATCTCTCTGCGATCTCGGAGCCTGCCCCGGACTTCGATCTGGGGTCCGGGGCAGGCTTTGATCCGGGGATCTCCGCCAAGAGAAATCACTCCCGCAGGCAGGCCCGCTAAAGCGCAGGTAGGATGTGGTGAGTGAAGCGAACCGCATCGCTAGCCCCGAACGAGCCTGTCGACTCGACCGATGCGGTTCCCGTGGGTCACCGCATCCTACGTGCTGCGAGAAGCCCGCCGCCTGGAGGACGCGGAAGACAAATTGGTATGGTGTTTTCCGTTCCAAGAGTTACGGGCATGAGAATCACAGGACTGACTCGGACAAACCCGCAGCTTGCAGAAGATGCTTCAGCAAACCTTTTTTTATTGGTTTATTTCCATGAACGGGCACAGATAGCCGCACTATACTGCCTGTTTTGCTGTAAATGTGGTGGCTGCCGTGGACGCGGAGCAGTGACCACCCATGCTGTTCAAGGGCTCGGCACAGGTCTTTGCCTGAGACCACTTTCATACCACAATTTCCATGACTCGATCACGGCCGGTCGTTTTCGGAGGCTCCACCGATACTGACAGACATCCTTCCACAGCTTCGTAAAGATTCTGCAGAAGCTCTTCGAATGTGTCTCCCTGTGTCGCGCATCCGGGAATCGCTGGAACTTCCGCCCAATATCCGCCTTCCTCCGCTTCGTGTATAACGACCTGCAATTTCATGATCAAATGCTCCTACTTGTCAGCACGCGGCGTTTCACTTGTCGCCCATAACTCTCTGTTTAACCTCTTCCCAGGACGAGCCTTCTTGCGGGGCAGCGAGGTAAGACTCGAGGCGCTTGTCCAATTCCTTCTTTTGGGCCTCAGTTACCGGGAGAGATTCCTGATCGGCGACGATGCTGTCCCATATCTCTTGCACAAGCAGAAGCCGTTCCGCCACGGTAAGTTGTTTTATTTCGCCGGCTATTTCAGACTGAGTCATGGGCTTCCTCTCGTGATGCTGATTAGGGCATCTGCACCTCTTTCCTATCCGCCCGTTCAACTCACACTATACTATTGATATTCAATTCAGTCCAATGCCGGCTGCGCAATTGCAATGGTTCTAAGGACCAAGTTCTGGGTCGGGTGGCCCGGACGCCACCGCGTCCGGGTCGCGAAGCGACAGGAGGCGTGTTTGCTTTGGCACGGCGTTTGGCAGCAAGCTCCCGGGACGACAAACAGCCGGAGCAACAAACTGCCCCTCTTGTTCCTGCGGAGGGGAGCCTGGAAGCATATCTTACCGCAGAGTTCGCCGAGGCCGCTGTAGGGGCGCACGGCGTGCGCCCTTTCCTCCGCGATCTCGGAGCCTGCCCCGGACCCCGGATCAAAGGTTGCCCCGGACTTCGATCCGGGGTCCGGGGCAGGCTTTGATCCGGGGATCTCTGCGAAGAGAAATCCCTCCCGCAAGCAGGCCCGCTAAAGCTGCTCAGAAGTATTTGTCATCTGCGGAGGGATGCCACCAAAAGCCGTCCGAAGGGGAACTGGTATGATGTCTCTCGATTGCGTGATATAATTCGCAGTGCATGGACACAATTCTTATAATCATCAAAGAAATTGGGGCAATCATCGCCATCGTGTTGGCGATATATGGAATCGACTCTTGGCGTCGGGAGCATGCTGGTAAGCGACAGATAGAACTCGCGGAGGAGACGTTGGCTCTCTTTTACCAAGCTCGGGATGCCATCTCACATATCCGGGACCCGACTAGCTTCGTAAATGAAACCGCGGACCTTAAACGCGGAGATGACGAGTCGGAAAAGGCTTTTGAAGCTAGAAAACTGGCAAGTGTCGCTTTTTCGAGATACACTAAGTACCAAGAAATATTCCACAGACTGCATTCTCTGCGATACGAATTTATGGTACGCATAGGCAGGGACGAAGCGAAGCCATTTGATGAGCTGCGTGTAATCATCAATGAAATACTCATCTCGGCAAGGGTATTGAGTCGCTTGTGGGCAAGGGACCGCTTTCGGACGGAACAGGACTGGGAAAAGCATCTCAAAGATGTTGAGAAGCGCGAGAGTGTGTTTTGGGAGGGATGGGGCGAAGTAGACCCAATCAACCCAAAAGCTGACAAGGTAATAGAAGAAATTGAGCGTGTTTGTAAGGAAGTCATCGCGGGCAAGGGGACTCTACATTATTTCCTTAACAGGCCATTTTGGGGAAAGCGATGACGCAAGATTAACCTGCCCTAGCTGTATTAGCCGCGGGTGACCCGGACGCCACCGCGTCCGGGTCGCGGAGCGACAGGAGGCGCCTTTGCTTTGGGAAAGCGTTTATCACCAGGGCCTTTGGATGCGCGCCGAAAAAAAACTGCACCTCTTGTTCCTGCGGAACTAGGAATTCCGCTCCTCGCCGGACTCCGGGACACTCGGCGGCTAGTGCTTAACCACGCGCACGATAACGTTCTCGTTCTTCTCGAAGGAAGTCGTAAACACATCGATGTCACGAATGAGCGCCACGTCGTACACGATGAAGAGCAGATTGCTCCATCTAGTCTGGTAAGCCAAAATATCGTCGTTTATTTCTGCGATGATTTCTTTTTCGCGCCGATCATGATGGCAAAGTTTAACTTCCACTGCCAAGTCGATCTTGCCGATGACAAAGTCCGGACGGTAGGTCTTGGATGAGTACACAACGGTCTCCTTGTCTCGTGTGTAATCAATGTCGGCTCCGATGAGGAGATTCTCGAACGATTCCTGTACCTCCTTCTCCTGCGAAGGCTGGCTTCTGACTGTCTTCCGCAGTTTGTGGTCGGCCAGATTGATCACCTTTAGAATCAGGCTTGACTCTGGAGCCGTGTCCTTCCCTTCGTAGACCTTCGTCAGATCATCCACTCGCTTAAGGTGATCTGAGGCGGCAAGTAAGATGCCCTCCGCAACATCGAGTTGTTCCATGTAGGCTTTTTGGTGCTCTCTTTCCACGGCAGCCGCAGGGTGGTTAGACCCAAAAAGGTCGCCAGGACCGCCAACGATGATGTTCCCTCGTCGCCCCCAAGGAAGGTGCGCTAATGACAGATAGTACCTCGACTCTTGACCGAACACTTCTTCGAGGAATGCGAGGGCATTGGCATTCCATCGAACATGGTCCACAGAGCCTCTCTTCTGGTGTTTCAAGTTAGCGATCGCACTAACAAGGGCACTGATCTCTTCGAGAGCCTTTTCTTTCGTCCAAGCCGCCATCATCGAGCCTCTTCGTTCTTAGAGCAGTCCGCGGGTGGCCCGGACGCCATCGCGTCCGGGTCGCGAAGCGACAAGAGGTGATTTCCCGCCTTTGACATTTTTAGCTTGTCGTTGCTGGAGACGTGAGTGTCTACAAAACGGCCCCTCTTGTTCCTGCGGAACCCGGAGGCAGTGGCCTCCGGGCCACCCACAAATAGCATCATTCGGCGTACGCTTCTTTCAACACGGCGACATCAGACCTAATCTGCCTGACCAAATCCCTGGTCTTTGCCTCAAGGCTCTTGTCGTGCCACAGTACGTTTCCGCATTCGAACGCCAAAAAGTCGATAATACCAACGCAGTCATCCACCATCCGCGGAAGGCCGTGAACTCCCAATAGCCACCCCTTGGGTGGGAAGTGGATGTAGTCATTGCGCAAATGGTGTAGCATTTCTACGCTCTTGTTCTGCGTGCCGCGTGGTTTGAAGGGTTGGCTGTGCATGCCCATCAGCATCAGATCTTCCGGTTTTCTGTAAGTCCGGATACCGGTCTTGGCTTCTTCCTCGTAAGTCTTCCGGCCAGCCTTGATTTTCTTGTAAAGGCTCAAGAAGTTGTCCAACCTATCCACAGGAAAAGAACCATCGTTTCGTTTCCATGCGGCCTCCCATTCATCCCGACATTTCTTTTCAAGGACGTTAAAGCTGTTGGTTCCTTTCAATGCTAAAACCATGTAACCCTGAAGAGCCATATGAAGTGCTATTATCACCCATTTCCAATGGTAAACATTATCTAAGACCTTGGGGAGGCTATCTGACACCATTTCCAATGAGAGAACGGCTTCCAAATGTTCATCGGTGCTGAGCCAATCATCCATTGTTATTCCTGCCAATTTGGCAAATGCACACTGCCGAGCCGAGTGCATGATCGGGACAATATCTCAGTTTCTTCGGTTGCTTATGCCTGATATGCCGTCTCGAATATGCTGCGGGTCAGCCGCTTAGTCAACGGAATACCACTTTCATCCCCCCGTTTCACGGGCTTCATGTCTTAACTCGCTTGTCCCATTTACAAAAACGTAACATTCCTCATGTACATTTTTGTAAATATTGTCGCTTCTTCGCCATAACTCCTTCTCGTCCGTTATCCTCGCCATTCCCAATTAACCACATAAAACCAACCCATTACCCTCTTCCTTTCTCCCAACCTCCGTCTTTGGCACGCCCCGTGCATGGCCCCCCGGAAAGTCCAGCAAAAGGTTCGAGGAAAGGACAATGAGAAAGATAGCAATTTACGGCAAGGGCGGCATCGGGAAATCTACCACCACGCAGAATACGGTTGCAGGCCTGGCTGAAATGGGACGCAAAGTCATGGTGGTCGGCTGCGACCCCAAAGCAGACTCTACTCGGCTCCTCTTAGGCGGCCTCTCCCAGAACACCGTGCTCGACACCCTGCGAGCTGAAGGTGAAGACGTGGAACTGGAGGATATTCGCAAAACCGGTTTCCATGGCGTCGTCTGCGTCGAATCGGGCGGGCCGGAACCGGGAGTGGGCTGCGCAGGCCGCGGCATCATAACTTCCATCAACCTGTTGGAACAACTGGGCGCCTACGCTGAAAGCGAGAAGCTCGATTACGCCTTCTACGACGTTTTGGGCGACGTTGTCTGCGGCGGGTTCGCAATGCCCATCCGTGAAGGCAAGGCTAAGGAAATCTATATCGTGGTCTCCGGCGAAATGATGGCCATGTACGCAGCCAACAACATCTGCAAAGGTATCGTCAAGTTCGCTGAAGCGGGCGGCGTGCGGCTGGGCGGGCTTATCTGCAACAGCCGCCAGGTGGATAACGAACAAGAGATGATCGAAGCCTTTGCCGAAATGCTGGGCACTCAAATGATCCACTTCGTGCCTCGTGACAACATGGTGCAAAAAGCGGAAATCAACCGCAAAACGGTCATCGAGTTCGATCCCGAGCACTCGCAGGCAGGAGAATACCGGACTTTGGCCAAGAAGATCGAAGAAAACCCGATGCACGTCGTGCCCAAACCCATGAGCACCGACGATCTGGAAAAGCTGTTAATCAAGCATGGCTTGGCAGGGTGAGCGTTCGAGGCCCAGGGAAGATTCACCGCAGAGTGCGCTGAGAACGCCGAGTGTAGCGGCGCACGGCCGTGCGCCCCTATCTCCTCTCTGCGCTCTCCGCGACCTCCGCGGTGAAGGATTTCTCATAACAAAACGAGGTGACGGAAATGTTCATGATCAGATCCATAGTCAGGCCCACCAAGGTGGATGAGGTGATGGCAGCGTTGATGGAAGCCGGCTTTCCCGCGGTGACCAAGGTGTCGGTGGTCGGCCGAGGCAAGCAGCGAGGCATAAAGATCGGCGAAATAACCTATGACGAAATCCCGAAGGAACTGCTCATTACCGTGGTGCCGAACGAGGACAAGGATTTTGTCATCAAGACGGTCATCAAGGCGGCACGCACCGGAGCCAAAGGCGCCTACGGCGACGGCAAGATCTTTGTCAGCCCGGTGGAAGAAGTCTACACCATCAGTTCGGGCATAAAGGAAACCCCTGACGGCGGGACCGAAGAGGTGAAGATATGAAAGAAGTCATGGCCATCATCCGCATGAACATGATGAACAAAACCAGGCAGGCGCTTTCCGATGTGGGCATATCTTCCATGACCGCCAAAGATGTGCTGGGCAGAGGCAAAGGCCTGGTGGATTACAGCCTCTTGGAAGGCGCGGAAAAGGGTTACGAAGAAGCCATAGCGCAGCTGGGGCAGAGCCAACGGCTCATTCCCAAGCGGCTGCTGGTCATAGTGGTGCGGGACAAGCTGGTGCCGAAGACGGTGCAAACCATCATCGAAATCAATCAAACCGGCAAGTCCGGTGACGGCAAGATCTTCGTCATGCCGGTCATGGACTCCTTCAGCGTCCGGACCAGCGAAGGCGGTGACACCGTCCTGGACGACGCGTGAGGAAAGAATTTCCGGGGAGGACCTTTTTGTAAAAAGGTCCCTCCCCGCACCCCTCCCCAAAAACTTTTCTATCATGGTTCGCTGTTCCGCTTCCGCTGGCGGAAGCTGACCAGCGAACAGGATATAAAACTTTTGCAGAGGGCACGCGGACTCATTGGCCTTAGTTTTCAAGGGGCATGGGGGGTGATTTCAATAGGTCATCAGCCTCTCCCCTTGTGGGGCAGGCTTTCCAGCCTGCCGACGGCCGCAGGCTTCAACCGATGCACGGGTTGTTTGTTAACGGAGAACACCATGAAAGTACTTAAAGAAGAAACCACAAACCTCGGGGTCGAAGCCATTGATCCCCACGAGGTGAAACAGGAACTACTGAGAAAAGTCCCGACCAAGGTGGCTCGTAAACGGGCCAAGCAAATCATCGTCAATGAGATAGGTCCGGAGCTGGAGGCTCAGGAAATCGGAGCCAACACTCGCACCATTCCAGGGATCATCACCCAGCGGGGCTGCACGTACGCAGGCTGCAAGGGAGTTATCCTGGGGCCTACTCGTGACATAGTGAACATCACGCACGGGCCTATCGGGTGCGGCTTCTACAGCTGGCTCACGCGGCGCAACCAGACCCGTACCAACGGGCCGGAAGATGAAAACTTCATGACGTACTGCTTCTCCACGGACATGCAGGAAGAAGACATAGTGTTCGGCGGCGAGAAGAAGCTCCGGGCAGCCATCCAGGAAGCGTACGATCTGTTCAAGCCCAAAGCCATCAGCATATTCGCCACCTGCCCGGTGGGGCTCATCGGCGACGACGTCCACTCTGTTGCCCGCGAGATGAAGGAAAAGCTCGGTATCAATGTCTTCGGGTTTAGTTGCGAAGGTTACAAGGGCGTGAGCCAGTCCGCGGGGCACCATATCGCCAACAACGGCATTTTCACTCACGTTGTCGGCTTGAACGACAATGTCAAGGAAGGCAAATTCAAGATCAACCTGCTCGGCGAATACAACATCGGCGGCGACGCTTTTGAACTCGACCGCATCCTGGACGATTGCGGAATCACCGTGGTGTCTACATTCAGCGGCAATTCCACCTACGACCAGTTTGCCAATGCTCACACGGCCGATCTCAACACCATCATGTGCCACCGCTCCATTAACTATGTAGCTGAAATGATGGAGACAAAGTTCGGAATACCCTGGGTAAAGATCAATTTCATCGGGGCCGAAGCCGCGGCAAAGTCGCTCCGTAAGATCGCCAACTACTTTGAAGATCCGGAACTCAGCGAACGTGTCGAAGCGGTCATCGCCCGGGAAATGCCTGAAGTCGAGAAGGTGCGGGAAGAAGTTCGGGCACGATGCGAAGGAAAAGTGGCCATGCTCTTTGTTGGGGGCTCACGGGCTCACCACTACCAGGAGCTTTTCCGAGAAATCGGCATGAAGACCATATCCGCGGGGTACGAATTCGCACATCGTGACGACTACGAGGGCCGTCACGTGCTGCCGTTCCTAAAGGTGGATGCGGACAGCCGTAACATCGAGGAGTTGGAAGTCCACCCCGATCCGGAAAGATTCCGCCCGCGCAAGACCGCAGAGGACGTGGAACGGCTCGCGGCGAAGGGATTCCGGTTCAAAGACTACGACGGCATGATGCGTGAGATGCCGGAGAGGACTCTGGTCGTTGACGATATCAGCCAGTACGAAACGGACCGGCTCATCGACATCTACAAGCCGGCCATCTTCTGCGCGGGCATCAAGGAGAAATTCGCGGTGCAGAAGAAAGGCATCCCAATGAAGCAGCTCCACAGCTACGATTCCGGCGGACCATACGCGGGCTTCAGGGGCGCTATTAACTTCTACCGGGAAATCGATCGCATGGTCAACAGCCAGGTATGGAAGTACCTCAAGGCGCCCTGGCAAGAAAACCCCGAACTAGCAGCCAAGTACGCCTGTGATTGAGAATGAGGAAGAGGAAAGAGCGGGGAGAACCTTTTTGTAAAAAGGTTCCTCCCCGAGCCCCTCTCCAAAAACTTCCATATCATGTCCGCTTGGCCACCTCCGCCCAAGGCGGAACCTGCCAAGCGGGCAGAATATAGACCTTTTTGAAGAGGCCCAGGAAAGGCCTTCTACATAAAGAAGTTTTTTCCGGAAATCCACTGCTTGAAAAGTATTCGCACCAGCCCTAGGAAGGAACAGACCAATGTTACTGCGACATACACCGAAAGAAATCAATCAGCGCAAAGCGTTGACCATCAACCCGGCCAAGACATGCCAGCCCATCGGCGCCATGTATGCAGCTTTGGGCATTCACGGCTGCCTTCCGCACAGTCATGGTTCGCAGGGATGCTGCGCATATCACCGGAGCACTCTCACACGCCATTACAAAGAGCCGGTGATGGCTGCGACCAGTTCCTTCACTGAAGGCGCGTCGGTGTTCGGCGGCCAGGCCAATCTGGTGCAGGCCATCGACAACATCTTCACCATCTACGAGCCGGACGTGATCGCGGTTCACACCACGTGTTTGTCGGAAACCATCGGTGACGACATACCGCAGATCGCTCGCAAAGCCGAGGCGGACGGGAAAATCCCCAGCGGCAAGTTCGTCATCCATGTGAACACGCCCAGTTACGTGGGAACGCATGTGACCGGATTTGCCAACATGACCAAGGCCATGGTGGATTACTTCGCACAGTCCAACGGGAAGAAGATCGACCAGATCAACATCGTCCCCGGTTACGTGGAACCGTCCGATATGGAGGAAATCAAACGCCTCGCGGATGTGATGGGGATCCGGACGGTTCTGTTTCCCGACACGTCGGGGGTGCTCAACCGGCCTCAGACCGGGAAATACGAGATGTTCCCCAAAGGCGGCGTGACCGTCGAGGCCCTGAAGACGACCGGAGACAGCATGGCCACTATCGGTCTGGGGCGCATGGCTTCGGGGCCCGCGGCACGAGCGCTGGACGCCAAGTTCAATGTGCACTGCGAAATCCTCGACCTGCCCATTGGATTCAAGGCCACAGACCGGTTTGTGGACACCCTGAGAAAAACCGCCGGTACCAATGTTCCCGACATCCTCAATGAAGAACGAGGACAGTTGTTGGACATCATCACCGACATGCACCAGTACTTCTATGGCAGAAAAGTGGCGTTAGCAGGCGACCCCGACCAGCTCATAGCGCTCACCGAATTCCTGGTCTCCATCGACATGTGGCCCATCCACATCGTGACCGGCACAACCGCGAAGAAATTCGAAACTCGAATCAGGGAGATCACGCGGGATGTGCCTCACCCTGTGAATGTAAGCGCTCCCGGCGACATGTTTCTGCTGCATCAGTGGATCAAGAACGAACCGGTGGATTTGCTTATGGGCAACACCTACATGAAGTACATCGCCCGCGATGAGGACATCCCGTTGGTGCGTTTCGGCTTTCCTATTCTGGATCGCATCGGTCACAGCTACTTCCCGACGGTCGGATATCGCGGGGGCATGCGTCTGCTGGAAAAGATCTTGGACGTGATCCTGGATCGCCAGGACCGAGACGCCCCCGAAGAGAGCTTTGAACTGGTGATGTAAAACGGTGGGCGATATCCGTTCAGGTCACACGAATGGGACCACCTGTAGGGGCGACATATATGTCGCCCGTGGGCGAGCCGTGGAGGCCGTCTCAAAACTGGAAACTGTCCTGTAACAGGCCCGACACGCCGTAGGGGCGGTTCGTGAACCGCCCGCAATCAGGGCGCTTCTCGAAGCGCCCCTACATGGGCCCTGTGCCTCATCTTTACCGAAATTCAAACATGGCACTCCGATGAGAGCTGTCAGTCGAAAGGACAAGAGCGATGCAAAAACCGGATCATCATATTTTCGTGTGTGCGAGTTTTCGCGGAACTGAAGCCAAAGGCAAATGTATCAAGAAGGAATCCCTCCAACTGATCCCTTATATGCAAGAAGAACTGGCCGACCGCGGCCTGAACGCGATGGTGTCCAGCACCGGCTGCCTGAACCTCTGCGAGGAAGGGCCTGTGATGGTCGTCTATCCGCAAGGACACTGGTACCGCGGTGTTAATAGCACGGAGGATGTGGATGAGATCCTGGACGCTTTGGAAGAGGGCAAGCCTGCCGAGAAGTATCTGCTGACCTGAAAGGCCCCCTTGGGAAAGAGTGTCCGAGGGAGGTAGGGGCAGGCCCCCGTGCCTGCCCAAACAACGCGGACGTATTCACCCAAGGGCGGACACGGGGGTCCGCGCCGTACAAAAGCAAATTGCCCTGGGAACTAAAACGATGAAAACAGCAGTGTTCGACGAACGAAAAGGCCAAATCCATCGGAAGGGTGAACAACCTTTCCAGATGACCTGCGACAAGGACAGCCTCGCAGGCGCGGTAAGCCAAAGGGCATGCGTCTTCTGTGGCTCCAGGGTGGTCCTCTATCCCATAGCCGATGCTCTGCACCTGGTGCACGGACCAATAGGATGCGCCGCATACACCTGGGACATTCGCGGGGCACTGTCGTCAGGACCGGCCTTGCATCGGTTGAGTTTCTCCACGGACTTGCAGGAACAGGACGTCATCTTCGGCGGCGAGCAAAAGCTGGAACGAGCGCTGCTGGAACTCATCGAGCGCCACGACCCCAAGGCAGCGTTCGTTTACTCCACGTGCATCGTCGGCATCATCGGCGACGATCTGGAAGCAGTCTGCAAACGTGTTTCTAAGGAAACGGGTATTCCTGTGCTGCCGGTGCAATCGGAGGGGTTCAAAGGGAACAAACGAGCCGGGTACAACGCGGCGTGCAAGGCGATGTTTAGCCTGATGGGGACCGGCGACACGTCGGAAATCTCGCGGCTGAGCGTAAACATCCTCGGTGATTTCAACCTCGCGGGTGAAATTTGGATCATCCGGGAATACTTCGAGCGCATGGGGCTGCAAGTAGTCGCAAACATCACAGGAGACGGCCGCGTCGCAGACATTCGGCGAGCGCACGGCGCCGGGCTCAATGTCGTGCAATGTTCGGGTTCGACCATGGATTTGGCTCATATGATGAACGAAGCGTACGGCACTCCATTCATGAGGGTTTCCTATTTCGGCGTGGAAGACATGGCCGAATCCCTTTACAAAGTGGCCCGCTTCTTTCTCGAGTTGGACCCGGAAATCCTCGACCGGACCAAGGCGCTGGTCAAGGAAGAACTCGATCGCATGTACCCTGAATTACTCAGGTATAGGCGAGACCTTGAAGGAAAGAAAGCCGCGATTTACGTGGGTGGTGCTTTCAAGGCCTTTTCCTTGGTCAAGGCTTTCAGGATTATCGGCATGGACGTCGTGCTGGTCGGTTCACAGACCGGGACGGAGGAGGACTACCGAGAACTCAGCGAAATTACGGATGAAGGCACCATCATTGTGGATGATTCCAACCCGCTGGAACTCTCGGCGTTTCTGCAAGAGAAGGACGTGGACATCTTCGTAGGCGGCGTAAAGGAAAGGCCGATAGCATTCAAGCTGGGGGTCGGGTTCTGCGACCACAATCATGAGCGCAAGGAAGCGCTGGAAGGATTCGTCGGCATGGTGAACTTCGCTCGCGAGGTTCACGCGTCAGTGACGAGCCCGGTTTGGCGATTCGTGCCGCGAAAAGCAGGCAAGCGAGAACTCTTGAGGAATGCCGATCGCAGGGGAGGGCAGGCGAAATGAAAACCAACGCTGCACCTTACGTTTCCACGACCAACGCATGCAAGCTTTGCAAACCGCTTGGCGCATGCCTGGCATTTCGCGGGATAGAGGGCGCTGTGCCGTACCTGCACGGCTCTCAAGGCTGCGCCACCTATATGAGACGATATATTATCAGCCATTTCAGGGAGCCGATGGACATCGCGTCTTCGTCACTCGGCGAGAAGCACGCGGTGTACGGAGGCGGGCCGAATCTCAAGCTCGGTATCCGAAACGTGATGACCAAATATCGAGCGGGCCTGATCGGCATAGCAACGACCTGCCTTACGGAAACCATCGGTGACGACGTGCCTGGGATCGTTGCCGAATTCAAGCGTGAATTCTCGGACTTACTGAATCAGCACGGCGATCCTGAAATCGTGACGGTTGCAACACCGAGTTACTCCGGTAGTCACATGGAAGGTTTTCACGCCGCGGTCAAGGCGTCGGTGAAACAGCTCGCCCAGGCCGGGCCCAAACATCAGGGTGTGGGATTATTCCCGGGCTTCGTGTCCCCTGCCGATATCCGCTACTTGAAAGAAGTCCTCGACGATTTCGGGATTTCCGCCACGATCCTGCCGGATATTTCTCTGACCCTGGACGGGCCCGCGCTCGATGAATACGAGAAGGTCCCGAGAGGCGGAACGCCTGTCGAGGAAATCAAATCCTTGGGAGGAGCGAAGGCTGCCATCGAATTCGGGCGAACCTTATCGAAAAACGTTACCGCCGGAGGACTGCTCGAAGAGGAATACGACGTGCCTTTGCATTCGCTTGGGACCCCAATCGGACTCCGAGAATCGGATTGCTTCTTCTCGGTGCTGGAGGAAATTTCGGGCCGAGCGATTCCCGAGCGGCACGCGCTTGAACGGGGACGCCTCATCGACTCATTCGTGGATGGCCACAAGTACGTGGCCGGCAAACGAGCGGTTGTTTACGGCGAAGCAGATTTGGTGGTCGGACTGACCTCATTTCTTGCGGAGATCGGCATAAAACCGGTTCTGTGCGCCACAGGTTCGCGTACAGGTCGGTTCGAGCAATCCATCCATGCGGTCCTCGACGAGTTCGACATTGAATTGCCTGTGATCAGGGACGGAATGGACTTCTACGAGATAGCCGAAGAAGCAGAGGAACTCCATCCCGACCTCCTCGTTGGAAACAGCAAAGGCTACCATTTGGCGAGGCGCTGGAACGTCCCGCTCATTCGAGTGGGCTTCCCGATTCACGACCGTTTCGGTGGCCACCGAACTCTTCATGTAGGATATCGTGGAGCGCAATCCATCTTCGATTCGGTCGTGAATGCGCTCATCGAACGCAAACAGGAACAATCCCCAGTAGGGTACACATACATTTGAGCGAGGATCGAGCCATGACCAGTCCGGATGTCAGCCGTCACCCATGCTTCAACGCGGATGCAAAAGGGCATTGTGGGCGAGTACACCTCCCCATAGCGCAGCAATGCAACATCAAGTGCAATTACTGCAACCGCAAGTACGATTGCGTGAACGAAAGCAGGCCCGGAATCACCAGTGCGGTTCTGGGGCCTCGTCAAGCAGTTCGTTACCTCGAACAAGTCGTGGAACGGGCGCCCAACATCACGGTTGCCGGTATCGCAGGACCCGGAGACGCATTTGCCAATCCCGAGCAGACACTGGAGACCCTCAGGTTGGTGCGAGAGCGCTTCCCGGAAATGATTCTGTGCCTTGCCACCAACGGACTGAACGCTGAGAGGTACGTGCCTGAATTGGCGAAGCTGCAAGTGTCTCATGTCACCGTAACGGTGAACGCGGTAGACCCGGAGGTAGGAGAACAAATCTATCGCTGGGTACGAGACGGAAAGGTCATTTACCGAGGCCGGAAAGCCGCCGAGGTCCTTCTCGCCAAACAATTGGCCGCGATTAAGGCCCTCAAGGCAGCCGGCATCATTGTGAAAGTCAATACCGTGGTCGTTGCCGGAATCAACGATCACCATGTCCCGGAAGTCTCCCAACGCATGGCTGAACTCGGAGTGGACATACAGAACTGCATGGTGATGTATCCGAATTCCGGGACCCCGTTTGAAGATGTCCCTGAAATCCCGGCCGACCGGATGGCCGCGATACGCAGCCAAGCGGAAAAGGTGATTCCGCAGATGAAGCATTGCACCAGATGCAGAGCTGACGCTGTGGGTCTCCTGGGCCAGGACCGGTCTGATGAGTTTCGTGATGCGCTCGTCAGTTGCTCCATGGGATGCGGCACCGGCGTTGAAAAGCCGTACGTTGCGGTCGCAACCTTGGAGGGAGCACTGGTAAATCTTCACTTGGGCGAAGCACATGAATTCCAGGTGTGGAGACAGACTGGGACAGGATTCGAGTTCATTGGGGCGCGGCCTGCGCCTGAACCGGGCATGGGTGCGGCCCGCTGGGCCAAGCTGGCGGAATTGCTCAATGACTGTCGGGCTGTGTTGGTGGAGGCAATGGGAGAAACGCCGAACAAGGTCCTTCGTGACCATGGCATTCTCCCTGTGGAGATGAGCGGCCCTATCGAAATGGGCCTGGCGGCAATCTATAACGGAACCAACCTCGCGACTCTCAAGGCTCGGAGAAAGGGCAACGGCTGCAGTCGTGCCGCCGGATGCTCCGGGGACGGCGAAGGCTGCGGATAGGGTCTTTCCGCGTCAGGGCCGGACGAATCAAACTTTCCACCCGCCGTCGCCGTATTTTGGTAGCGGCCGGCGTCCCTGCCGGCCTTCAATGAAGTCATTTATGCGACTGCACATTGGTACGAGATGAAGAGCGACTGTTCAGGAGATAAGAAAATGGCTAACAAGGCAATAGAAGCTTTGATGTTCCTAACTCTGGTGGCAAGCCTGTTTGCGACCGTAGTTTTCGCAACCTAGAAATTTGGGGTGGTGACAGCCACCCTCGAAAGCCTTGACCTACTCATTTGTCCATGACTGCTAAGTGGCACCCGATGATTCTATAGGCTGGCGCATTGAAATTGAGCCGAACACGTTGCGGCAATAGCCAGGTAGGGGCATCCCGCGTCCCGCGGGACCGTGCCCCTATACGAGCATGAAACCGTTCGATGAGTGGCCATTTTCAAGTCGTATCAGTGTAATTGGCTCTGGTGTTGGGTGCCACAGACCTGCGCAAGCACGTCCGTGCTGCCCTGCCGGCGTGTCCCACGTTCAATTGCGAATCAATATGAGGGGGCCGCTTGGTAATCGGCTATCCTACTGTGATTTAGTCATCGGGAGTGGCCTCGGTTCCTATGTTCCTGATCGATTGTAGCCGTTGCCATAATTCTTCGCCTATTTGTAGGCAACTTCCGTTCCGTCATTCCTGCGGAAGCAGGAATCCAGTCCCGCGTCTCGCGGGATTTCCTGGGTCCCCGCCTTCGCGGGAACGACGGACGTTATAACGCTCTGGCAAAGTAGGCCCCGTCGATACGGTCTGAAAACCGGATTGATCGTCTCGTGGCCAATCGGACACTATTTTTGACACTTTCTATAACGCGCGGATGCTGCTTGACCGGGAGTACGAGCGTGAGGTATGCTCTAATACCGCGAAATTCAGGTCTTCCGGCGGTTGCACAGGCAGCCCCTGTGACGCTCTCTGAGGTCATCGCTAAGGATTTTTCGGCCGGTCCATAAAAACCTCCAAGCTACTGAGATAAAAACAGGAAAATGGAGCAACCGGCCAATACATAGGCGTTTATTGCTCTTTCATACGCGTGTAATGCGGCGCTCGTAATCGTGTTTGGAATATTTAACGGCCTGATGTGGGCCATGTTCGAGCGCGGTAACAACAAGAGCGGGAGGTGCATTATGGAGGACGAGATGGGCCGAAGAGACTTTCTGAAGTATTCCATGGCTACGGGCGCGATCCTCGCAGCCGGGGAAATAACGAACACAGGTGTAATGGCACAAGGGGTGCCAAAAATCGCCGAAGTGGACAAGGTAACGGTCTGGGTGCTCACGGACAATTATTATGACGCTCTCAGACCGGACAGCAAGATTACGAAGCGGTATCGAGTGGTGCCGGGCAAGTCTGTGCACGCTGAACACGGTCTTTCCTATTACGTGGAGTCGGTCGTCAACGGGAAGACAACAAGCTGCATGTTCGACTACGGCCTCGACCCCGTGGGTGTGATGAACAACATAGGGCTGCTCGGGCTTGACCTTGGAAAGGCGAATGCATTCAGCTTGAGCCATGGCCACTTCGATCACTGGATGGGCGCAGTCGGCATCCTGAAACAGAATCAGTCGCGGATCGCCGGAGGGACACCGTTTTACGTGGGAGAGGAGGCATTTGCCCGGAGATACTCGCTTCGTCCCGGGACGGGCGAAGCCGTGGATATAGGACAGCTAAACAAACAGGACATTGAAGCATTTGGACTGAAGGTTGTGGAAGTGAAAGAGCCGGTGCAGATTATTCCCGGCACATATTTCACCGGGAACATTGACCGGGTTACGACTTACGAAAAGGTCCCCCCGAGTCTGCTCATCAAACGCGGAGAAAAACCCGAACCCGATGATTTCAGGGGTGAACAGGCGCTTTTCTTCAACGTAAAAGGGAAAGGGCTGGTAGTCCTCTCCGGTTGCGCCCACGCAGGCATCGTGAACACGGTTAAGCATGCGCAAAAGATTGCCGGCACTGAAAAGGTCCACGCGGTCATGGGAGGGTTTCATCTCATCAACGCCAAGCCTGAGATCATTCAGAACACAGTGGCCGATATCAAGGCGTTGAAACCGGACTACATCGTACCAACCCATTGCACCGGGTTCGAGGCAATCATGACCTTCGCCAAGGAGATGCCCGCGGAATTCAATCTCAATACGGCCGGGACACAGTATACCTTTGGGGCATAACTGTCATGGGCTAATTGGGCCTGCCCTGCGGGAATGGCTGGGGCGGCCTGCGAGTGCCCGTGTGATATGGGAACCAAATCGTTGCATACGTACGGCGCGCACGGCCGTGCGCGCCGTACAAGAATTTGGTCGGCCACCAGACCTCCTGTCGCTTCGCTCCCCGCGGCTGGGAACGGCATCCTGCCGGTCATTCTAATAGACAGGCTGGAATCCCGCGGTTCGCGGGACTGACCTGCAAACAGGCTGAAAGGGCTGATTCTTAGCTGGAGCCGTGCCTTTTCTTTGATTTTGAGGCGTCTTCGTGCTATCTATATTCACATGTTGAATACTCCATTAGTGACTACACGACAAACAAGAAAGTCACGTAATCCGGCTGAATTTCCCGTGCTGGGCATGCTGGCTTCGGGACCGGCTCACGGTTACGACATTTGCCGCCGTCTCCAGACGGAACTCGGCGCGGTGTGGAACCTTGGCAGAAGCCAAATATACGCCTTGTTGTCGCGACTGGAGCGAGACGGTCTTGTGGTGCACGAACGAATAGGTCAGGAGAGCCTGCCTGCCAAAAACATCTTCACTCTTACCTCGGAAGGTCACGAGGTTTTTGTGGAGTGGGCTAAGACTCCGGTGCAACATGTGAGGAATATGAGGCTGGAGTTTCTTACTAAACTCTGGTTCGCCGACGAACTCAAATCCGAATCAGAGGGCGATCTCATAGAAAGACAGTTGGAGGTGTGCCGAGAAAAGGCGCGGAAGCTGGTTGCTCTCAAGCCTTCGTGTGCGACTCAAATTGAGACACGATCCATTGATTTTCGATTAACGATGATTGAGGCAGCCACTTCTTGGTTAGAGGGGTTATCAAAAACAACTGAAGGAGGTCTTAAAAGAAGGGAATCATGATGAGAATCAACAGATCAACGGCGAAATGGTCTGTGGCTACAGCAATCGCCGCTGCGATACTTTTCTCGGGTTTTTTGGGTTCGGCTCGGGCTGCCGAAGCGGTTACGGTTTTCGCCGCAGCGTCTCTCACCAACGCGATAACGGATTTAGGAAATATGTTCGCGGGCAAAGGGGCCGGAAACATTACGTCTTCTTTTGCAGCGTCTTCAGCCTTGGCAAAGCAAATAGAAAACGGGGCCTCGGCAAACCTGTTTATATCCGCGGATGAGGAATGGATGAATTACTTGTCCGAGAAGCGGCTAATAGTTCCTGAGAGCAGGTTTAATTTGCTTGGGAACAGGATGGTCCTTATCGCACCGGCTGACGCTAACTTGAAAGTAGATATCAAACCGGGGTTTCCTCTTGCACAATTACTTGGAAACAGCCGTCTTTCAACAGGTGATCCCGACCATGTTCCGGTTGGCAAGTATGCGAAGAGGGCACTGGAAAAGCTTGGAGTGTGGACAAGCGTCGAAGGGAAACTTGCACGAGCCGACAATGCTCGCGCGGCCCTGGCCCTGGTTGAACGAGGAGAATGTCCGTTCGGTATCGTATACGCGACGGACGCTGCGATTTCCAAGAAGGTCAAGGTCGTGGGGACCTTTCCCGAAGTCACCCATCCACCGATCACATATCCGGCGGCCCTTGTGTCTGGCAAAAATACTCCGGCCGCTCGGAGTTTTGTCGAATTTCTCAAGACCCCTGATGCCAAAGTGGTTTTTGAAAAATTCGGATTTACGGTACGCTAATGGATGTTTTTGGACTCTCTCCGCTTGAAAAAGAGGCGCTAAAGCTGAGCCTGTGGGTGTCGGGTTGGGCGGTCGCAGGGAGCTTGCCGCCCGGCGTTTTCTTGGCCTGGCTTTTGGCTCGCAAAAGTTTTCCCGGCAAGTTCCTTTTGGACGGACTTGTCCATCTACCGCTGGTTCTGCCTCCGGTAGTGATGGGTTACACCCTCCTGGTGCTTTTGGGACGAAAGGGTGTTTTGGGAGCATGGTTGTATGACATGTTCGGGATCACTTTTGCCTTCAATTGGAAAGGCGCAGCTATTGCATCCGCTGTAATGGCCTTTCCTCTCCTCGTGAGAGCGGTCCGTCTCTCCGTTGAAGGAGTGGATCAAGGCTTGGAGGCCGCAGCACGCACTTTGGGAGCGGGTCCCGTTCGGGTCTTTTTCAGCATCACGCTTCCTCTTATTCTCCCCGGAGTCATCACCGGGATCATTTTGTCTTTCGCCAGGAGCCTCAGTGAATTCGGGGCAACCATAACGTTTGTGTCGAACATTCCCGGAGAGACGAGAACGCTTCCTCTGGCTCTTTACACCTTAACTCAGGTCCCTGGAGGAGAAGAGGGGGCTTTCAGGCTCTGCGTGATCTCGGTTGCTCTCGCCATGATCGCTTTGATCACCTCGGAAATACTGTCAAGGCGTCTGGTTTCAAGGGTAAGAGGCTGAATCATGCTGGACGTGAGAATTCGGAAATTGCAGGGAGCCTTCGAGTTGGATGCCTCGTTTATCACGCAAGGAACAGGGATCACTGCGCTGTTCGGGAGGTCAGGTTCGGGGAAGACGTCTATAATTAATATGGTGGCAGGGCTTATTACGCCTGATGAGGGTCGAATCGTCGTAAACGGCAAGACCTATTTCGATTCCGCAAGACGTGTGAACATTCCGACCGAAAAACGCCGATTCGGGTACGTCTTTCAGGACGGACGCCTTTTCCCTCATCTCTCCACAAAATCCAATCTGATTTATGGCATGAAGCTTGTCCCATTGTCCGAACGATACGTGAAATTCGATCAGGTAGTGGAGCTTCTGGGGATCACGCACCTATTGAACCGGCGGCCGGCCAGGCTTTCCGGAGGCGAGAAGCAGCGTGTGGCCATCGGCCGCGCGCTTCTAACGAGCCCCGATCTTCTGCTTATGGATGAGCCCCTGGCATCTTTGGACGGCGCCAGGCGTGCCGAACTCATGCCTTTTATAGCCAGGCTGTCGAGGGAATTACTCATACCGACCCTTTACGTGAGCCATTCTTTCGACGAAGTCCTTAACCTGGCCGACGCAATGGTGATCCTGGATTCCGGGAGAGTTGTGGGTAGCGGGAGCCTGGCGGAGATTACGAGGAGATACGATTTCGAGACACTGACGGGGAGGATCGAAACCGGGGCCGTGTTGTGCATGGACGTGAAGCACCATGATCGAGCTTCGGCCCTGACGTTTCTCGGCTTCCCGGGCGGCCTGCTCCGAGTACCACTCCTGGACGTTCAGGCAGGGGCCGTTGTCAGGGTTCACATACACGCTCGAGACGTGGCCATTGCTCGTGAGAAGCCGCCTCGAACCACCATCCTGAACGTTTTTCCTGCGAAAATCGAACAGATCCAAGAGTCAGATGGGTCCACCAACATTGTGACCCTGGATATCGGCTGTCCGATAGTCGCGAGAATAACTTCACACGCCAGGACAGAACTTGGGCTCGCGCCGAATCAAGAGGTTTTCGCCCTGATAAAGAAAGCGACCGTTTCGCAGGCCAGCCTGAACGGCAAATGCACGATTCGAGAGGACAGCCCAAGCGGAACGTAGTTCGAGACAATCGGTCCTGCCTACGCGTATGTATGGCATTTGAGCCGAAGGTACCAAAATGTCGGACAGGCCGTTCATTCCGGCCGATCTCCTCTGAACGTAACTCACCATAAATAAACGAAGTTTGCCGTCCAGCCGCAAGTTGGCACATTAATGGCACTTGCTCCCGAACGGGTCACGATTCTTCCCTCACCCTGCCCCTCTCTCAAAGGAAAAGAGCGCCGTTCTGCTCTCCGGTCTTTTGGGAGAGGGCGCTTTTCTTCACTTTCCCTTCGGGAAAGGGCCGGAGTGAGGGCAAAACGGAAATGAGAAACAGTCCTCATTGTACGGTGACTCCCTTGAAGGTAAACTTGCCATGGAACGCAAAACCAGCGGATTGGAACTCAAAGTTCTTTTCGACATAAGTCAGATAATAGGCCAGGCCCTGGATTTGGACCGGACCCTGGAGGTCGTTCTCGGTATTCTATCGGAATACCTCTCCATGAAACGGGCTACCATCACACTGGTGGATGAAGAGGAGGACCGCCTGAGGATCCGGGTGTCCCACGGCCTGAGCAAAAAGGAAAAGAGCCGGGGAGTCTATCATGTGGATGAAGGAGTGACAGGCCTGATATTCCGCACCGGAGAGCCGGCTGTGGTTCCGGACATAAGCAGAGAGCCTCTTTTCCTGAACAAAACCAAGGCCAGAGAGATAGACAAAGGGACCATATCTTTCATCGGCGTTCCGGTGGTGATTAGTGGCAAGTCAGTAGGCGTGCTCAGCGTGGATAGGCTCTTTGAGGAAGAAGTATCCTTTGAAGAGGACGTGAGATTCCTAACCATCCTGGCAGCCGTAATTGCCCAGTTGGTGAGCCTCCATAACCAGGTCAAGGCACGGGAGAGGAACCTGATTCGTGCCAACCGCTCGCTTAAGGCAAAGATATCCCGTAAGGCCGGCAATTTCTTTAGTACGGCCAAGAGCGCTGCAATGGTGGATGTCCAGCAACTGATCAGAAAGGTGGCCCCGACCAGAGCCACGGTCCTACTGTTGGGCGAATCGGGAACGGGCAAGACACTGGTTGCCCAAATCATACATGAGTTGAGCAACCGCAATGGCGCTGCATTCATGAAGGTAAACTGTGCCGCGGTCCCGGAGAACCTACTGGAGTCCGAGCTTTTCGGACATGAAAAGGGCTCTTTCACAGGGGCTTCAGAAGCCAGGATCGGACGTGTGGAAGAGGCGGATGGGGGCACACTGTTTCTGGACGAGATCGGGGACCTGGCGCCCGCCACACAAGCTAAATTGCTCCGGTTCCTTCAGGACAAGGAATTCGAACGCTTGGGCAGCAACAAGACTCGGACCGTGGATGTGAGGGTCATTGCCGCCACAAACCGGGACCTGGAAGAGGCTGTGCGGAGCAGCTCATTTCGTTCCGATCTGTTCTATCGACTGAACGTTTTTCCTATCAGAGTACCGGCAGTCAGGGAACGCCGTGAGGACATAGAGCAGTTGGTTGGTTTTTTTACGGACATGGTCTGCAGGGAATACGCGTGCGATCTGCAATTCAAGAAGAGGGCCCTACAAAGCCTTGTGGATTATTCTTGGCCGGGCAATGTCAGAGAAATGGAGAATCTCATAGAGCGTCTGGCGATCATTTCCAGCGGCGGGATCATAGATGTGAACGACCTGGCGCCCTACATCCAGGTCGAAGAGACCCAATGCTTGGAATACCTTTGTGCGACGGGTTCGCTTGCTCACACTGAAAAGGTGAGAATTCAAGGCGCGTTGGACAGAAACCGGGGCATTCAATCCCGAGCGGCCGGTGAACTGGGAATCACCCTGAGGCAAATTGGATACAAGATTAAGAAATACGGCTTGCAGGAATATGTTGAGCGGGCAAAAGCAGGATCATAGAGGAACGTGCCGTGCTCGCTCTTGAACGTTACAAGAACCTCCGCTTACCAACAACTACCGTCGAATGTCATCTCACCCGAAGAAGAGCGCTCCCTTTCATGGAGTAGGTCGCGAATCTTCCCCATCAGTCGCTCAAAATTGACCGGTTTTTCTATGATCGCGTCAATGCCGAATTCGGAACTCTTGTAGATGTGGTCTTGCTGCGCTCCCCAGCCGGTAAGGATGAGCGTGAGCGGCTTAGCGATCCCCTTTGTCTCACACAGGTCTTTGAGGGCTTTGCCGACTTGCCACCCTGTCATGGAAGGCATGCTCAGGTCCGAAATAACAACGTCAACAGGGTTACGTTGGAATACATCGAGCCCTTCCGAGCCGGAAAGCGCCTTATAGACAATATGCCCCTTTCTGATAAATAGCTGCTCCATCATTGCCACTATTGGTTCCTGGTCGTCAATCACCAGGATGCGGAGAGGTCGGCGCAGTTCAATCTTGTCCCGCGTCTCAACCCCTTGGCTCTCCCCGGCAAGGGGGATTCTTACGACGAATTTCGCTCCGCGGTCTTCGCCGCTGCGCACATGGATTTGTCCACCATGCCGCAGGACGATGCCGTACGAACTGGCAAGTCCCATGCCGGTCCCTTGGAGGCCCTTGGTCGTGAAGAACGGTTGGAAGACTTTTCCGAGATTAGCTTCAGGAATGCCGGCGCCGTTATCCGCAACGGTGAGGACCGCCTCGGTTCCTTCCTGAGCCACTTCCAGGGAAATCTCTCCTCCCTTGGGCATGGCCTCTACCGCATTCTTGATAAGGTTGATGACGACTTCCAGGAACTCATTTTCCTCTCCCCGGACAAAACAGCTCGGGGCCAGCTTTTGTTGCAAAACAATGTGAATTCCGTCTCTTTCAGGCGCGGTCTTCCACAATGTTTCACTCATCTCGATAGCTTTCTGGACCGCGTGATCAAGGGGAAAGACCGCTCCTTCGCGTATCGGTTCGGGTCGATTCCGGGCGAAGTCATGCAGGCGCCTGACGGTTTCTGCGCCGGAGCGGCAGCTTTCAAGGACTTGCTGGAGATTGGAGGTCGCCCTGGCCAAATCGTTGGACCGCACCGCGTGCAATCCCACCTCGCTACAAAAAAGCACAATTTGGAGCAGGTTGTTGAAGTTGTGAGCTACTCCCGCGGAAAGTTCCGCAACTGCTTGAAGCCGTTCGGACTGAATGAGCAGTTCGGCCGACCTCTTGCGTTCCGTCATATCTCGGCCTATGCCCCGATATCCATTTGATTTTCCGTTCGCATCGAAAAACGGCAGCCCGCTGAGTTCCAGGACGAGCACATGACCGTCTCGGTGGACGTAGAGATTTTCCAGGTCTCGGAAAGACTGCCCGGATGCAAGTATTTCGCGGAATTGTCCGCGAGAATGTTCGGCCTCAATAGGAAGCATCAGATCGAAAGGCGTTTTGCCTAGGATTTCCTCGGGCTGAAAGCCAAGCAACTCGACCACTCTGGGACTGGCGTAAGTGAAACGCAGGTCCGCATCAACCTCCCAGATCCATTCACTCGTGGTCTCCGTTAAGGCCCTGAAGCGTTCCTCGCTTTCTCTGAGGGCTTCTTCGGCCCTCTTGCGCTGTTCGATTTCTTTCTGGAGTTGCTGATTTGCCTTAAAGAGTTCTTCGGTTCGCTGGTAAACGCGTTGCTCCAATTCCTCATGCGCTTGATTCAAAGCTTCTTCGGCTCGTCTGGCCTTCATAGCGTTGTGAACGGTCAAGGGTAAGGTTTTTAGCCAATTGTTCCCCGGATCTTTGATAAGATAGTCGGACGCACCGGCTTTCATCGCCTGAACTGCTATTTCTTCGTGGCCGCTACCGGTCACTATGATAAAAGGCGTCTGTTCGGAGATGTGTTGGAAGAGGTCAAAGGCAGTGCCGTCTCCCAGGCGATAGTCCAGGAGGGCTACGTCAAAGGTGTTTTTTTTCAGGATCTCCCTGGCCTCTGCAATCGAGCCGGCTCTAACGTGGTCGTAAGGAAGGCGTTGTTCCTTGATTCCGCGTTTGAACGTCAGATAATCGACGTTGTCATCTTCTACCAGTAGCACCCTGATCCGGTTAGCTTCCATAAATTACCTCCTGTTACCGGGAATCTCGCTGATGGTCCAGTAGAGGTCGATTACGCGGACGACTTCAACAAACTGTAAGTAATCTGCGGGCTTCACAATGTACCCCGCCACTCCGTACTGGTAGCTCTCCAACATCTCCTGGTCACCCTTGGAACTGGTCAGCACAATGACCGGAAGCCCTCTAAGATGCTCATCGCTCTTAATTGTCTTAAGAAATTCAACCCCATTCATCCGCGGCATGTTCAGGTCGAGGAGGATAAGGCATGGCTTGGGATTGTTTTCGTCTCGCAGGTAATCCAGCCCCTCTTCACCATTCCCCACTACTTGAAGCGGATTTACTATCTTGAGTTCCCTAAAGGCCCTCTGTACGCTGAGCACGTCCACTCGATCGTCTTCTACCAGCAGAATCGGTCTGGTTCCCCTCATGACTCCCCTCGCGCATCCGGCAGTGTGAAAAAGAACGTGGTGCCCGATCCCATTTGGGATTCCACCCACACCTTTCCCCCATGAAGTTCAACGATCTTCCTCACGACCGTCAGGCCTATACCGGTACTCTCGACCTCGTCACGAGAGTGCAGAGTCTGAAAAATCTGAAAGACCTTCTCGTGATATTTCTGGTCTATTCCAGGCCCGTTGTCTGAAATGCCGAACTTCCAGTGTGAGTCTTCACGAGCACATCCGATTCTGATGCGCCCCTCCGGTTTGTCCGAGTATTTTATCGCATTGTCCAGTAGGTTTTGGAAGAGTTCTTGAATCCGTGTCTCTTCGCAAATGATCGTGGGGAGTTCGTTTTCCACCGTGATGGAAATGTGAGCAGGAGGCCCCACCAGTTGAATCACCTCGGATACCAATATGTTCAAATCCACCGCGGTCTGCTCTTCTCTGATCCGGCCGAGCCGAGAGTAATGGAGAATGCTATCTATGAGATTGTGCATACGGGTAACTCGGCTCAAGAGAAGGTCGAGATGCCCCTTTCCTTCTTCGTCAAACAGGTGGCCGTAGTCTGTCGCAAGCCATCCCACTAGTTGGTTGGCCGCCCTCAGAGGGGCTTTCAGGTCATGGGACACTATGTAGGCGAAATCTTTGAGTTCCTGGTTTGCGGCTTCCAGATCTTGGCTGGTTTTTCGAAGAACTTCCTCGACACGTTGCCGCTCTGAAATCTCCAGCCGCAATGTCTGATTGAGATGCTCCAACTCCGCAGTGCGCTCCTGCACTCGTTGTTCCAAGTGTTCATGAGCCTCTCGGAGTTGGTTGTACATCAGGTTCCGTTCGCTCTGGCTCTTGGATATGTGGAGGAGCACCAGCACCAAGCCGCCCATCAACGAGGCGAACACCAAGGTCCACAATATGGGCGAATGCCCTTCCACGAATTTGGATCGCGGAGCAACGTGAACCAAATAAAAGCCGCTTTCCGGAAGCTTGCTGCCTGAAACGGCCGCAGCTTTGCTCAAGCCTCGAGCGGCACGGGCCCCACCGTCAATCATCCGGGTGTCCTCCAGGGCTTCAGGAGACAGACCCAGGGTATCTTGAATTTTGAGCCCGAGAAGGGTGGGGGGACCCAGAACGAGCACTCCGTCGGAATCTGCCAAGCCGCTGAAGTCGTCAACAGCTTCCAGGCCTAGGAGTTGTATTTTGCTCCAGACGGTTTCCGCGGACAGTTCCATCAAGAGGAGCCCCTTGTCTTTCCCGGCGTGCCTCACCACTCCCAAGGCAAAAATCTTGCACAGGCCGCCGTCGCACAGCCTCCCAAACGTAACGTCCTTGCCCGTCTTCGTCCTCATCGAAGCAAACAAATCTTCGGTGATCCATCTTCCTTTGGGAGAGAAGTCGGTCCTGGCCACGATAGACCCTGTTCCTAGATCAAAAAAGGCAGCACTCGCGTACACCGGCCGGCCTTGCTCCTCGATTTCCAACCGAGTCAGCAGAAGCGCTTCCTCAATTTGTCCGGACACCACTTCCAGTTCGTTGTTCCCCGACAACCCCAACGCGAGGCTGTCGTAATACATCTGAAACACCTCACGCTGGCAACACAGCATCACCTCGCGCATTCTTCGCCGGAAATAGTCGTTAAGGACGGACGCCTTGTTTGTGGTTTCCAGACGGAAGGCTTTCCTGTCCGATTCTGCCAGAAGGGCGGATGTTTGATAGAGCCGGAACAGCACGTACACGGTAGTGCCTGCAAGAAGCACCAGGATTGTGGCCAGCACGTAAGCCGACCTGCGAGGTCGCCCTTTTTGGGTAGATTGCCTGGTTTCGCCTGTAACCATGGATGCCTCTCATGGCGTCAGCGCAATTAATGCTTGAGTTCCAGGGTATTGCGCGAAAATACGGACCCCGATCCGTTTTGCCCGGATCGGCTTTAGTTGGCTTTGGATGGGTATTTCATGGTTGACTCGGCCTCTCGGACCTATGGTTCCCGACGGTCTCTTTGAGGACCAACGTCCGGCCTGACGACTTGGTGACGACGCCTCCCCAAGACCATTTGCCAGCCCACACCACCGAAAGACAGCAATTACAAGTACCTCAGTTAACTTGCCAAGCAATTCTGCATCCCCCCGCAGGTAGCGGCAATTATGCGGCCAGGTTGGCAATTGGCGTCAAAGGCCCACTCGACTCCATTTCCTCTTCCAAGGCTCTTGACGCCTTTCAGACATGGGGTCGACATCGCCGACAGCGAGGCCTCAGCCCCCCGAGGCATCACTGAAGGAATTTCAAAAAATAACCGGGAATGACGACATCGGACCATCACCAGATTGCCGTAGGACTCATTATATCCGCGGCTTACAGACCAGGCAAGTCATTCTTGGTAATAAAGGCACCACACAGTCGTCATTGTGGACCATAGTTCGTAGCAATGTCGCTGATTCGTGGGGCAGGCTATCCGACTGCCGTCATTGGAATTCCGGACCGGTAGGCTAGATAGCCTGCCCCACAAGAATGAGTCTGAGCCGAAAGACCAACATTGCTTTCAAGTAAAGCCGGGAATTCACTCCTCGCAATTACAGAGAACCAATGATTTCGCGGGTAACTGAACGATTGGTGTAACCATTCACTTACGCGGGGGAGTTGCCGCTTTTCTGTCATTGCGAGGAGTGAAACGACGAAGCAATCTCTGGCTTTAAGAGCTGAGATTGCTTCGCTTCGCTCGCAATGACAATCTTTCGCCCCTCGTAACTGAATGATTGCCTGCTGTTTCTTGTTGACACGTTTTGCTCTGGGCCTTAATCTGAAGGCGGGCATAGCACGGGGGGCGGAGGCGTCATGGGTTTATTAAAATCTTGGCTGTTTTCCAGGCGAAAATTCGAGGTTTGCCACCCCGGGATCCTCTGCGAACCGCTCGAAGAGAGAATCGTTCTCGACGCCGCGGCAGCCGCTACCAACCAGAATCAAACCACACATACCGACTATATTCAGACTCAGGATCTATCCGTGCCCACCGCTGCTCCCGTGGCCGAGCAGGGCCATTCTAACGCTGCCTCCGACGCCCAGTCCCACGGATCGGACGATTCAGGGCAGGTTTTCCAGAGAGATTTGCACGTGGTCCTGGTATCCGATGCTTTGGACCGCCTCCAGGTGATTTCCGACGCGGCAAAGGAAGGGAGTCAGGTCGCTGCCTTCGACGTCACGGGCGACACGCTTGCCTCTATCAACAACATGCTCGGAAACCTGGTATCGTCCTCCGGCCAAAAGATCGGCGAGCTTGCCATCTTGTCGCACGGGACCGAAGGTCTTGTCACGCTCGGTTCGGATCAAATAAGCTTTTTCAACGTAAGTGAATTTCGCTCGGAACTGGGACAGCTCTCCACCCTGATGACCGCAGATGCCCAGATTCATCTGTATGCATGCTCAGTGGCAGGAAATGGTCTGGGAAAAGGGCTCGTGGACAGCCTTGCCCTGCTCACGGGAGCCGATGTCTTTGCGAGTACCGATCCGACTGGAGGGGCTGCAGGAGATTGGATTCTCGAGTATTCGACCGGCCCCGACGTCGCCATGAAGAGCAGCTTTGACCCGGATCGCTTAGGGTCGGTCGGCGTCAGCCTGGCTGCCTCGTATCCTGCGTACCAGGACAATTGGGGCCAGGCCATGGACGGTGTGCTCTACTTCGTCAACGACGACGGCGTACACGGCACCGAACTGTGGGCAGTCACCGCTTTGGGTGAACCCTGGATGGTGAAAGACATCAATCCCGGCAAAGCCGACAGCAATCCCGCGGAGCTGACCGTCTACAACAATGGGCTGGGCAATGTGCTGTACTTCAGGGCAACCGACGGCAACAATCCATCGTTAGATCACGGGGTTGAACTCTGGCGAAGCGATGGAACAGGACCAGGGACTTACCTTGTCAAGGACCTCAATCCCGGAGGCAACAAGGACAGCGATCCTCATTGGCTTACCGTCAGCAATGGTTGGCTGTATTTTGCCGCCAGCGACGGGACCGGCGCGGGCACCTTCGGCAATGAACTTTTTAGAACTGACGGGACAGCGGGCAATACGCTGCCAGTGGCAGACATTAACTCGGGACCTGGTGACAGTAACCCCAGCCATTTGACTGACGTCAACGGCACTCTGTTTTTCAGCGCGACTGACGGCAACAGCGCCGGCCACTACGGGGTTGAACTTTGGAAGAGCGATGGCACAACGACATCGAGGGTCACAGATATTAATCCTGGGAACAAGGATAGCAACCCGGATCATTTCCTAAATGCGAACGGCGTGCTGTTTTTCAGCGCTACCGATGGAAACAGCGCGGCCGATCACGGGACCGAGTTGTGGAAGAGCGACGGCAGCCAAGCAGGCACCGCAATGGTGATGGACATAAATTCGGGGAAGGGTGACGGTAATCCTTCAGGGCTAGTACTGGTCAACGGCGTGGTGTACTTCTCGGCCGATGACGGCACTTACGGCAATGAATTATGGAAGAGCGACGGCTCCGAGGCCGGAACCTCGAGGGTCGCGGACATAAATCCGGGACCCAAGGACAGCAATCCCACAGGATTGACCGACGTCAACGGGACGCTGTACTTCAGCGCCACTGACGGCAACAGCGCCGACGACCACGGCAATGAGTTATGGAAAAGCGATGGCAGCCCAGTAGGCACCGAGATGGTGAAGGATATCAATCCGGGCCCCGCGGACAGCGCTCCGAAGTTCATCAACGATTACAACGGAAAGGCCCTGTTTGTTGCCGATGACGGCCAACATGGATACGAACTGTGGCAGAGTGATGGCTTTGCGGCCGGAACCTTTTTAATGAAGGATATCAACACAAACGGGTCGAGCTTCCCGCTGAATTTTGCCAGGCTCAATCCGCTGTTCTTCCTGGCCGACGATGGGACAGGCTTTAAGCTCTGGAGGAGTGATGGTACCGCCGAAGGCACCGTGAAAGTCAGTGATGTGCCCACCGGCAGTATTGTGCAGAACCAACCGAGCGGCGGTACAGACTCCAACGACACTACCGGCGCCGGAGGACAGAAGGCTCAAACCGACGGCTTAAATCTTGACACAATTGGCGGAAAAACCTCCGATATCTACTCATTGGGCGGTGTTTTGAGGGACCGGATCAAGGCGGAGAACTCCGGCGTGTACAGTCCTTCGGAGGGGACTGAGGAAGGCGCAACCGGGTCCCTAGCCGGAGTCCGGAAGAACGCCGGCTCGCCCAGCTCCGCGGAATCCGGGGCTTCCGAATCCAAATGGAACTCCGCAGGCATCGGAACGCTC
Organism: Desulfomonile tiedjei; assembly: GCA_016212925.1. Classification (NCBI taxonomy): domain Bacteria; kingdom Pseudomonadati; phylum Thermodesulfobacteriota; class Desulfomonilia; order Desulfomonilales; family Desulfomonilaceae; genus Desulfomonile; species Desulfomonile tiedjei. Next base: position 52,240 of record JACRDF010000024.1, on the reverse strand, counting down.
TCCGAAGAACCGGGTAACGGCACGTCTACGCAAGAGGCCCAGGATCAGGATGCTCGGCCGACCAAATGGGACCGGCCCCTGCCGGGAATAATTAGGGTGGCGGTCCTGGAAAACGGCGATTATTCCGTCCGGACGGATGTCTTTGCCTTGGTGGTCGGCACCGAGGTCTGGGTCCCGCCTATGGTCAGATGGTACCTCTCGGCGGTGAGCGAAGGCCGCTACCGACCCGGCAGTCTTCCACCGGGGGTCGAGCGCATGATATGGGATTTCCTGCAATATTCCGCAGGACGTAAAGTCGAAGGTCAGGCCCCATTGTCGGACCTCGAGTCGAAGCTTGCCTGGCAGTGGTCTGAATGGCGCAGACAACTCGCGAAGGCGCGAGGAAATGTGGATGTGCTGCCCTGGGACTACTTCAGAGGCCTTTCAGACGCGATGGTCCTTTTCTACGGAGCAGGTGGTAGTGGAGAGGTCGATCTGAATCAGGCCGTCAACGCGATGCAACAAAACATTCGAAACCTCACCATCATTCCGATCAAGCTGCCCGAGGAACTTCTTTCCAAGGCCACCGAGGCCCCTCCCGGCCAGTAGGCAAGGTTCGGTGCAACTGAAGCCTTGCTCTTCATCGTATCCAGTCAGTGTGCCTGGGCTAAATCCCCCTCGCCCCCATAGGCGTCAAAATAACATGCCTCTCCGAATTTGTGAGCCCCAGAGGGGCTCAATGATAGTAGCCCGGCAATTCATTGCCGGGTCAACGATGAGCAATAATGCCGTTCTGCGATCCCGAGGGCGGCCCGGAGGATCAATCCTCCGGGCCGCCCTCGGGATCGCAGAAGGTTCTCTTGGCCGCTCATTCCCGGCGATAAATCGCCGGACTACTATCGGGATGTCCCTCCGGGACAACAGCTTATTTTAACGCATATGCTCCTCGCCCCCTTTAGAAAAGGGCGGGAAGAAGGCGATGCGAGGTTCCCCCCTTCATAAAGGGGGGTTAGGGGGAATTTTGAAAAAACGACTGAAAGATACATTTCAATGAGGCACCTCCTTTCCCTCTGTAAATGAATGATCACTCTCACCCCAAGTCTCGCCTTGACCTTATGTACTAAATTGTGATAATATGATAAACAAGTTACATCAAATTTTGAAAGTCAAATATTAAGTTTCCTGTGGGAGACTCTCGGCATGAACCACGGCAGAGCCTTCTTCTATTGGGTTGGAGCCGCCGCGTCAGTTCTTATCAGCCAGGCCATGGTGGCTGAAGGGGCGGGCCAACTTCTATCTCGAATGGAGCCGCCTTCTTCCACCTTGAATCATGAACCCCCCGGCAAATCCGCCAGGCCGCCGGGTGACGTGCCGGCTCAACCGAGGGTTGACGGGGCTGTTATCAGGCCGTTCCATCAGGCGACGGTTTCGTCGGAAGTCCAGGGTGTCATTGAGAAACGCCATTCCAAAGAGGGGGACCTGGTGAAGGCGGGGCAAGTGATGTTCGAGATCTCGCCCGAATTCTTTGAACTCGTTGCTCAAAGGGCCAGAGAGCGCCTGGATGCTCTTGAAGTCGCGTTGGAACAAGCCAAACAGGAATTAAAGGTCAAGGAAGAACTGATAAGTCGGGATGCCGCAACCATTCAGGAAATCACTCGTGCGAGGTCCGAGGTCAAGATAGCCGACCACAGGGCCAAGGAGGCCCAGCTGGACCTGGACCTGGCCCTTCGCGACAAGCAGCGGTGCCAGATCAGGGCGCCGTTCAGGGGCTACATCGTCAGCCTTTTCCGGGACGCGCACGAGGCTGTCCAACGTTTTGAGCAGCTCTTCCTGATTGCCGACACGTCGAAAGTCTACGCGGTAGCCAATGTTCCACAATCGCTTCTGTCGGTAGTCCGAAAAGGAACCAAGGCTTGGTTCCTAGCGTCGTCGGGTGCGACCGTCGAAGGCACGGTGGACAAGATTGAGGCCCTGATAGATCCATCCTCGCAGACGAAGAAGGTTTACGTGCTTCTAGACAACACCGAAGCTCGGCTGGAGATGGGCATGCTTGGGAGCGTGATCTTTGCTCCACGTGAGCGGTGACGGTCTTGACCCACTTGGTCGGTCTGATGGGAAAGATTCTCTTGTGGATGCTCGCTTGCTTCTTCGGCCTGGCAGCATGTTCCTGCCAGAGCCTGAAGTATTCCTTGCAGCGGCCACCTGTTCCCACGCCGGCCCCCCACTTTTCCGCCGCGGCTGGTGCGGCTGAACAAAGGCCTCTTCCCGCGGCGGCTGTTGTCGGGAAAAGGCGCCTGACTCTCGAAGAATGCAAACAGATGGCCCTGGCCAGAAATCTGGACTTGCACGCTGCTCGAGTAGACGAGTTCACGAAGCGTTGGATTCGTGACAGCAATCGGACAAAGATCCTGCCTCATCTCGTGTTTGCCAGCGAACTAAGCAACCGTGACAATTACGGTTATGCCTTTAGTGACGTCTTGGGCCAGGAAGGCGTCAATCCCGATCCGGCAGCGACCACGGGAACCGGCGTTACTAATTACTCAGTGGGCCATGAACGAAGCACATGGCGCTATACCCTTGAACTCAACTGGAGCCCCACCGATGCGGCACTGGCTTACTACCTCACTAAGAGCACCAATAACGACTCACTAAGGGCACATCACCAAAAAGTGCGGGTGGCGCAGAAGCTCGTGGGAGCGGTTGAAGCGTCCTATTTCAGGCTCTTGAGCTTGCAGGCTCGGCTGCGTATGGTGAAAAGACTCACCGATATAAGACATCGTGTTGCCGAGCAACTTGAAATCCTGCATGAAAAGAAGTTGAAACCGATTGAGGACTTCCATCGGGCGCGACAGAACTCATTGAGGGTCGCGCGCATAGCCATGGCCGTTGAAGAAGATACGGCAAAACAGAGGAATACGCTTTTCTCCGCCCTGGTGCTGCCTCCGGAACATTGCCACGAGGCAGTTGAACTCGACGGCAACCTGTCGGCTCCTGTATACCAGGAGAGTGTCTGCGCGATGGAACAGAGGGCTATTCAGAACCGGCCGGAAGCTTACGAAGTCGGCCTCACGGTGCAAAACTCCGTGAACGACCTCAAGCGAACCTTGGTCAAGTTTGTTCCCAAGACCACCGGCTTCTGGCGTTACACTCGAGACAAGGATCGATTCCTGTACAATAAAGACTGGAAGGATGTGGGCGTGCGGGTCTACTTCGACCTCCTCGACTGGATCAGTAACTGGGACGAATCCAAGGCCGCACGGTCCAATGTCTCGAAAACGACCCTGGCGGGTGGAGGGGTAGCAGTCGGGATTGCTTCCCAGGTGCGCGCATCAGCCGCGTCGCACCATAGGGCGTTGAAGGATTTGCGACTTTCCGAGGAGTCGGTGCAGGGGGCAAGTCGCCTCCTTGACGCGCTCAAAGCCAAGGCACTGAGCAACGACGTGAACAGGCTTGCGTTGCTTGACGCAGAGGCCGACAAATTGGAAGAAGAAATTGATCGTTTCAGGGCGCTGGGAGAAGCCAACGCCACCCTGGCGGAACTGCACGCGGCCATGGGAAGCAATTACCAGGAACATCTGCCACGAAAATGAATCGCAGGTCCGGCCGCGCAGTCATGATGCTGGACGTGGAGACGCAACTCAGTTATCATGGTGATAATGCTTAGATAGCGTCCGACCCAAGGCCTTGTGACGGTTCCATGTTCACGCATCCCCGGTTTCGCACAGATTTGGAGATCTTCGAACAGAAAGACGGTGCAGGTCATAAGATCGTCGTCCTAAAAGACCCGGTGGCCCGAAAGTATTTTCGTCTTTCGCATTACGAGTATCGGTTCCTCGGAAAGCTGGACGGGACCCTGAGCGCTAAGAAGGCTGCAACGGAACTGGAGGAAGCCGGCTATTACTATTGCGATGGGGACATAAATCAAATCTTGGCAAGAGCAGCCCAAACAGGCCTGCTACTTGGAACCGCGTTCGGCACCGCTCGCCATCAACTAGCGACAAAGCGCGGAATCGAACAGTTGAGACATCGCCAGCGCTGGGCAAGCGTGTATTTTCTCTTCATCCCATTGATCAATCCCGATCCCTTTCTTGAAAGAACCGTCAAGTATTTCAACGTCTTGTTCAACAAATGGACCGCGATCGTGCCTCTTGTGGCGTTGCCTGGCGCGGTGTACCTGATCGTCTCCGGCATGCCAAGGATACAACAAGAGTTTCTCTTCTTTTTCAACTTGGAAAACCTTGTTTACCTCTGGGTCACGGTTGCGATAACCAAACTAGCGCACGAGTTCTCTCACGCTTACACGGCTAAGAGGTTCGGGCTGCATGTTCCTGAGATGGGCGTGGCCTTTCTCATATTTTTCCCGTGCCTGTACTGCAATACCACGGAGGCCTGGGAGCTTGCCGACCGAAGACAGCGAATGGCAATCAGCGCGGCGGGCGTTGTAGCGGAAGCGGTGTTGGCAGTCTTTGCCGCGTATGTATGGTACTTTTCAAGGCCGGGGGTAATCAATTCCGTTGCCTTTTACCTTATGGGTGTTTCGCTATTGTCCACGCTCCTTATCAACGGCAATCCTTTACTGAAGTTCGACGGGTATTTTTTGCTCGCGGACTATCTTCGCCTGCCCAATCTGTATCAAAAGGCCTTCGCATATATCAGGCACTTGTTCATGAACCGCGTGCTCGGTATCTCCAACGTCCCGGACCCCGCGCGAACCGCACGCGAGAGAATGATTTTCGGGTTTTACGGATTCGGTTCGTTCACGTATCGCATCTTCCTGTATCTGGGGATCATAGCGGGGGTTTACTATCGGTTCGACAAGACCCTGGGGATTATTCTGGCGGTCCTGGCCTTTGCCCTATTCCTTGTGCGTCCCGCGTGGACCGGAACGGCTCGGCTTTTCAACCTCCGAGACAATATTCACATACGTTTCAGAGGTGCGCTGGTCCTTGCTTGTTGCCTACTTCTCCTGGCCGCGGCTTTTTTTGTTCCGATTGCCACCAACTCCATTTATCCCTGTTATCTGGATGCAGGGCAAAAGCAAAAGATCGCGGTGCCGCAGCACACCTGGGTTGATGAAGTCAGGGTCCGTGAGGGGATGCCGGTTGCACGCGGAACGGTTATGTTCCAACTGGATACGTCGGTGCTTCGACTGAATCTGGTGAAACAAGAAGTTGACCGTGACATAATCAAGAAAGAGTTGGACCTGCTACTGCTCGATGATCGCCGGAGAGCGGAAATTCCTTCCAAAGAGATAGAATTGCACCAGGTGGAGGATGAAATCCGTAGGACCAACAGGCATTTGGCAGAAGCCGAAGGCGGGGTCGTTGCGCCGTTTGATGGGGTGGTCACCAAACTCAACCCCAAGATGAAGAAGGGGTTTCAGCCCGGCGAGGGCGTGATTGTCGGGGAACTGGAATCGCTTTCCGATTTGGCTGTGCATGCGTTGATTCCGGAGCGATCCCTCAGTCAAGTCCATGTAGGACAGCGAGTTCGTGTATGGTTCCCGGTGGCGGGTGGTAAGGAGTTTGAGGCCAAAGTCAGCGGCATAAGACAGTTCTCCGAGAAGGACCTGAGCGAGTCGCCTTTTTCGAGCCGTTTTGGAGGAGAACTCGCTACGGAGGTAAGGAGTCATGACCAAAAGGACTCGCCGTTAGAGTCCCAGTATAATCTCTCGGTCCTCTTCGACCATCCGGAAGCCAATATCCCTTTGGGAATGACCGGCAGGCTCGTCGTGGGATCACCCGCGCAAAGCATTGCAGGCCGGATCGTCGATCATGTCGCACAAACCCTGAATAGAGAAGCCTTGTTTTAGAAATGTTAGAGAAAGCGGAAGAGACTTGGACCACGTTCCCGTGATCGAAAAACCTGAAAAAATCTCATTAGTAAGCTCACAGGGTACGGAAAGGGACCTCTCCCTGGCCCTAGAGCTGACTTCGCGTGCAGCTTGTTGCGATTCACTGGACGAACTCTACTTTCTGCTGACCAACGACTTGCGAACCCTGGCCGCTTTCGACAGATGTCTGCTGATCACCCATCTGGAGGGGCAATCCCGCTTCGTAGCCGCGACCCACCAGCCTGTGGTGGACAAGAAATCCAAGCTGGTCGCCAAACTCCAGGGACTCGCGCCGTATCTGGCGAAGTCGGCCGACCCTTTGATCTTGAGCCGCGGGAACGACTTCCAGGTCCTGACTCCGGAAGCGCCGCCGCAGGATACCCATGCTGCATTGCGGGAATACGGTGACCTTGCCGGGTGGAATCACCTTTGCTGCATTCCCTTGAATTACAACGGCGCGCCTGTCGCTCACCTGCTCATGGAATTTTCCGGCGACAATCTTCCGGACAAAACAGCCGTCACGACTGTGGCGAAGATCGCCCCAATCTTCGGCAATGCCCTGGCTTGTACATGGCTTGCAGAACGAAAACCTGCGATCGCCCGAGTCATCGGATCCCGGGCTGCCTCAGCGGTTTCAGGGCGCAGGTGGGCTACTCGCCGCGTGCCACTTGCCGCTGTCGTTGCCGTCATCCTGGCGGTCTTCTTATTCCTGGTTCCGTTCACCTTCTCGGTCGGCGGAGAGGCCCTGATTTCTCCAAAGGAGCGGCAGTACGCTTTCTGCAAAATTAGCGGGTTGATCGACGCGGTCTATGTGCGGCAGGGATCGGTGGTGGAGACGGATCAGAAACTGGCGGCGCTCGATCCGCGGGAACTGGATTTCCGAATCCGGCGCGAGGAGAGACAGTTCGAACTGTTGACACAGGAAATGGCCCTTTCCAGGAGCAGGGCGGTGGATGATCCGTCCTTGCTGGCCAGAACCAAACTCACGGAGTTAAAACGGCAAAGCGTTTCAGCCGAACTCGAGTTTCTAAGATGGCAACGGCAATTTCTGGCGATCACTGCGCCTCGGCCCGGAGTCATCGTCACGAAGGACGTGGAGACCCTGGTCGGAAAGAAGCTTGAAGCAGGAGAGGCCTTTTGTGAAATCGCGGAACCGGGACGCCTGTGCACGGACATCTTTGTTCCGGAAGACAGGATCATGCGCGTCAAACCCGGCCAGCAAGCCCACGTATACCTGAACAACGCGCCTCGCAAAGGTTACAGGATCGAGGTTGAAGAGATCGCTCCCCGTTCCGAAGTGGAACCGCGGCTGGGAAACGTTTACAAGGTCGTCGCCACGTTCGTGGACGATCCCGGCCCGATCAAGGTCGGCATGAAAGGGACCGGCAGTATTGATACCGGAGCTACCACCCTTTGGACAATTCTGAGCCTGAGACTGTCCACACGTCTGAATCAGCTACTGCTGTATTTCCGATAGCCTGCGTTTCTCCGTGGCCAAGAGAAAATTTAAAGAACACCTTTGGGTGAAGGCGGTTGGCAATGTGAACAGACGGCGGGCACAGCCCGCCCTACGATTGGGCGACGCGCCTCTTGTAGGGCGGGCCGTGCCCGCCGCATTAGAATGGTTGCCAAAGAGCATGTCGGAAATGGAAGACCTTTTCCGACACTTCGGCAGCCATCCCGACGAAAAATTGTTGGCAACACCCATGTTCAAGGAGACCAATCATTGGGCGAATCTTCCCGCTGTGTCGGATGCGGATATTGCTGCTCGACTGTCATTTGCAGAATAGGCTCCATGATCTACGGGCATTACACGAATCCATGCCCGGCCGTGGTGTGGAATGGGGAGCGCTATGTGTGCTCTTTGTATCTCGGGGATCCGTCCAGATACGAGCGCTTCCTGGAAATAGGTAATGGATGCTGCTTCCCTTTGAACCGTTGGAGGGAGGAAGTCATGAAGAGGAGCTGACCACGATTCGGTCTCATACCATTTCGCGTTCAAAGAGATAACATAGGCGCGGTAGGGGCGCACCTGCGTGTGCGCCCAAAAAAGCGGGCAGACACGCAGGTGCGCGCCGTACGGAGATTCTTGATCCGGCCCATTGGACAAGGATTAGTCTGGCCCGTAAGGAAGCGCATCGATATCACGCATGTTAGCATGGCGGACAACGGCGGCGCACCAGCCATTCCTGTAGCTGCCTATTGACCGAAAATTGATCTGACATGTTTCCTGCAAACAGCCTCATCTGATAGGGAGTTGAAATGTTAATTCAGTCGTACCGTCTTGAAATTGAAGTGTCGAAGCACAGCGCCGAGGAATTTGAGTACGAGGCGATAGCTCATCTGCCGGCGGACATCGCCCGAGTTCTGCCTTACTTGAATGCGACGCTCAGGAGCGGTGATTACCTGCCCGACGTCCCCGCGTTCTCCTGGCGAAAGGGAAATCACAAAATAGGTTTTTGGTCCGATCGCATAGCCGCGGACCAGCTTCAATCCCGCGAGCAAGCCAAGGAAGTGATCGATGATCTGGTGAAAATGATCAACGATCTGTGGGAGAAACGGGCCGAAATCGAGCCGGACACGAGTCCCCGAGAGAACCTGCAACCGCTGGAGATCTACCGTCTGCTTCCGCGGACCAACTGCAAGAAATGCGGCGAGAGCACCTGCTTCAGTTTTGCTCTGAAACTGGCGGCAGGGCAGGTCGAGCTGGCAAGTTGCGAGCCTATTTGTGCAGAGGACCAATACCATGAGCCGCGCGAAAAATTGGAAACACTCCTGAAAATCAAGCGGCCGCTCCTCTGAACCGCGTTGTTAACGCGAGCCTGACGCGCTTAAGAGAAGGCTTCAGGGGAAATTTCAGAACGTCAGTCCCTTATTTCTTGTGCGATCCCGCGGAAACGCCCAGGCCCTGCAAGATCTCCCTCATGTGATCTATGTGCATCCCGAGATGATGTTCGCCTATGGCCGCGATCCAAGCCGCGCAGGTGGGATATTCGCTCATCGGAGTTTCCTTAAGGAGCGGAATATGAGCCTTCCGGCCGAGCTGTTCCTCGGACAACCCTGTCGTGAACTCGGCGATCCGACGGTATTCCGATTCGAATTCCGCGAGGAGTTCGCTGAGCGTCATGCGGCTACGCTTCTCGGTGAAGAAAGGATTTTCAGGGTCGATATCAATTCGGGGAGTATCCTGCTCCACGATAGCCACAATGCTCGGCAGGAAGCCTCGGCCCTCGGGACCGCACAGGTGCGAAACGATTTGTTTCGGCGACCATCGTCCGGCAGGCGCGCGTGAAGCAGTCTCCTCATCAAGACCTTGTGTGAGACCCTTGAATTCCTCAACCTTTTGATCAATGATTTGTGACAACCGCCCGGCTTCTTCTGATGTTTGCATTGGGTTTCTCCCTTTCTCGTTGGTTGCGGAACCGGGAAAACTCGTTCCGATTCGGCGCGAACGAGTCGTATGAATTCGCCTTCGGTCGAGTGGCATGGCGCGATGATAGGCAAGGGCACGGCATGCCGTGCCCCTACCGACCAAGATCTGCAATTCTTCTCAATTTCAATGCGCCACCATATTGCGGGTTCAACAAAAAGGACGGATACTATCCGCCCTCGCAAAACGATTGTTCATCACCAATTTCATCGGACGGGCAGACGGCAAACTTCAGGGCCTCAAGGCCTGAGCCTAATCTCGCGTCAGCGTCAAAGCCTTTACATAATTGGCTTGTTTAGGCCTGCCGGCTATTATCTACACCGTCCGAACGTCAAACAACGCGCGTTTTCCAACCCCTTGTGATCAGGCATAAAGATCTTTGCCAATCTGGTCGATCGTTGTTCCGAAAGTGCGACGTGCAGACGGTGTTCGTCCTCACAGAAGCACTCGCTCACCTTTGCAGGAGCTTCCACAAAGTTCTGCTCAGCAAACTCCTTAACGTTGGTTTCTCTTTCCATTTCAGCCTCCGAATGACAGCAATTGCCTGATGTCAATTGCGCCTCGTCTAAATGGATCATTCCTCAACTGTGACTTGTGGTTACAATAAGCATCGGGCGTTTCGGTGGCAAGAATGCCCAGGCAATCCTGCGGACGGATTTATACAGATTTGCAATCAAACTGCTGACAAAGCCTTGGCCCTGGTAGGGGCGAGGCATGGCTCGCCCACCAGGGCGACACATGTGTCGCCCCTACAGTCGTTCCCTGCTGAAACCATCTGAGAGCAGCAACTTGAACGCAAATTCGTATTAGCTGATTGTGACTGGGAGGAGGTTCTCGCAGAGTTGAAGCGATCGGAAGGGTGACCTTCAGTCCAGTTTCTAGCCACGCCGCAGGCGCAACATGAACCGGCTCACTATCTTGTTCACTTTCCGCCCGATGGTTCCCGCCAGCACGATCGGCAACCCTAAGAGCAACGGCGCAATGTTGCGAGGAACGAACAGGCCTGTACTGAAAACCTTTCGACCAATTTTCAGCAACTGGGCGGGAGTATAGAATTTCCTAGTGATCTGTGCGGCGATGCGCTTGAGCCCGGGACGACCAATGCCTTCACGGTAAAGAATGTGGTCATCACCGATGAAATAACCCGGAGTGGCCTCAACGAGTTCTTTCAGAGGAGAGTATTTCTCTATCCGCAACTTCTGGTAGGTTATGGAATCGAGACCCAACTCCTTAGCGAAGACCGGGATCTGTAGCATCTCCTCTTCGGTTTCCGTCACGTTTCCGTAAATGAAATAGCCGTGGTAATAGAAGTGATATTTGCGGAAAGTCTCAAACGCTTTTCTGACGACTTCCGTGTTGAAACCCTTGTTAAGCTGTTCCAGAATCCGATCCGTCGGGGACTCGATGCCCAAAAGGAACAGTTTGACGCCGGCTCTGGCGGCTACATCCAACACCTCGGGATGCTGGAATATCTCAATCCTGGCCTGGACGAGAAACCTTTTCTTAATCCCTTCCGACAAAATCCGTTCACAAATTCGTTTGGCCCGGCCCGGATTCACGAAGAAGTCTTCATCCGCAATAAGGATGATCCCCGCGGATATCTGCCGGATCTCCTCCATTACCGATTCTATGGAGCGAGCGGAATAATTTCTCTTTTGGCCCCAAGGACTAAGGCTGAACGTGCAGAATTTGCAGTTGTGGGGACACCCCCGCGAAGTAAGGATGATGTCAAATTCCTCACCACGTAGGGCAAAGCCACCCACATTGAAATGATATTTTTGCTGCCGAAGTGTTCGATCGGGGAAACGGTAGGCGTCCACCTTTTGGAGCGGTCGGTTGGGATTGTGGACGAGATCCGACCCGTTTCGGTAGGAAATCCCCTGGATGTCCTCGCGTGCCAGGCCGGTGGCTATTTCGGCAACCGCCTCTTCCCCTTCGCCTCTGACCACCACATCGACTCCGGGGCAAGCCGCGAACACTTCCTCCAGGCAATCAGTGGCCTGTTTCCCGCCGACCACGGTAAAGATCTCCCTGGGAAGTGAGTTTACCAGTTGGCACACTTCCGGGAATTGATATTCCCAGTTAATGCTGATGCACAGGAAGTCGATTTCCTCGGTGACGAACTTCTTCAGGTTGTCGAGCCGTCGCATGGGCCCCGGTAGACGCAGGTCCACCAGAGTGACCCGTTCGACGTGCGGCTCAAGCGCGGAGGCGATGTATTCCAGACCGGTGGGAGGGAAAACAGCGAGTCCTAACGAACCCGAATGGCTGTCGCGAAAATAGGGATGGAGGCAGAGGACATGCTTATACACTGTGCCCAAGGACTATCCTCCGCAGGCGCCAAAGATTGCAGGACGTTAGGTAAGAGTCTGCAAAAGCAAACTCTTACCTCATGTTTCTGATTATATCACAGATCGGGGGTTACCAGCGAGATCTCCCGCCACCACCGCCGCCGCCGTCGCGGCGGCCGCCGCCACCACCGGAGCTACCCTTGGGGCGAGCTTCGTTCACCTTCAGAGCGCGGCCCTTGAGGTCCTTGGAATCCAGTTCCTGGATCGCCTTAAGACCTTCTTCCCTGTTCTGCATTTCGATGAATCCGAATCCTCGTGACCTGTTCGTGAACTGGTCAACGATGATTTTGGCGGAATCGACTGCGCCGTACTCTTCAAACATGCCCTTGAGTTCGCCTTCAGTGGCGTCGAAGGACAGGTTCCCAACATAGATGTTAATGCTCATTCTCTAACTCCTTGGAAAAGCACCATCACATTTCGCGAAAGCGCGTTTACGTTTACGAACAAGGGCTCTTTGTGAACGGGGAATAACCGGCTGAAAGTACGGCGTGAAAGTCCTCGGCACGGGCGCCTATGTTCTAGGTCCTTAAATCTTGCATAACGCCCGCGGTCCCGATGAAAGGTCTACTGGAGAAACACAAGTTAAGTTTCACCTAAAAATATATGCGAGCGATCTTGGCTTGTCAAGCGATTTTGCCAACCCGACCCGGCGGCTGCTGGCACTCCGGAAGTTCGATGGCTCACTTCACGGTCATCACCGGGCAAGGGGCATTCAGAATCACGTGGCGAGCGTTGGACCCGAAAAGGATCTTTCCTACCGGCGAGGTCTTCTTGACTCCCACGACAATCTGATCAACCCCGTGGTCTCGTGCGAACTGCACCAGATCTTCGCCGGGGCTCAACCCACGTATGAGAAGATGGGTCTCAACCGGAATGCCGCTTTCCGAGAAAAACTGCTCGGTATAATCCAGTTCCTCCTGAGCTTGCTTAATGTCGTCGGCAGTAGTGGTGTCTTCTCCCACGAGCGATGTCACCACACACACCGTGGCATTGAAGACCTGTGCCTGTTTCTTGGCCACGTTCAGGGCCTCTTTGGCCTGAGCGGAACCATCATACCCTACGAGAATTTTCATGGACGGTACATCCTCCGATGATTTTCGTAAAATTTGCGGCCAAGACCTATTTAAATCGAAAGGTGCCTAGTTCTCAGGCTTTGCCTCCAAAATTTCCACGTTTGAGGTGCGTGTATTGGCTGGCAGTGTCCGGGCAGAGCCTGGGAACCAGACAACTTGCCTCATCAAATCCCATTTACAGGGCAAGGTAGCGGCTGACTACTTGTTCGTCAGACCAAATCTCCTTCATGCTTCCCTCATGCACTATTGTTCCCTTCTCAATAATATACCCGCGATCGCAGACTTCAATGCAGAATTTAAGATTCTGATCCGCCAGAAGTATCGTAACTCCGTGGTCGCGGATCTCACGGATGGTTTCCATAAGCTTGCGAACAATCAGCGGCGCGAGTCCTTCGGAAGGTTCGTCGAGAAGTACCAGAGTCGGGTTCATCATGAGAGAACGGCCCAGGCTGAGCATCTTTTTCTCCCCGCCGGAGAAACTGGAACCTTTCTGCTTGCGGCGGTCGGCCAATGTGGGGAACAAGGCCTCGACCCTTTCCCTGGTCCAGTAACCGGAGCGTTTGCACACCCGGCGAGCGATATCAAGGTTTTCTTCGCAGGTCAGGTCCGGGAAGACGCGCAAATCATCGGGCATATAGGCCACACCTCGCTGCGCGATGTCATAAGGCGGCAGCTTGCAGATTTCTTCCCCTTCGAAATGGATGGATCCGTTTTTGGGTGGGGTCAGTCCCATTATGGATCGAAGAGTGGTCGTCTTGCCCATGCCGTTGCGTCCCAAAAGAGCCACTGCCTCACCGCGTTTCACCTCGAACGAGATGTTTTGTAGCACATGGGAGGTGCCGTAGTAGGTGTTTATCTTTTCCACCCGCAGCATCATGCAGCCACCTCTTCGCCAAGGTAGACTTCTCGTACTTGAGGATTCATTTTGATTTCATCCGGTGAGCCGTCCCCAATTATTACTCCTCGGTGCAGGGCGATTACCCGGTCAGACAGTGAGAAAACCACATCCATGTCGTGTTCGACAATTACAAAAGTGACATCCCCTGTTTGGGCAAGCTGCTTGATGTTCTGCAAGATTCTTGTTCTTTCCACGGGATTCATGCCCGCGGTGGGCTCGTCGAGGAATAGCAATCGAGGCTTGGCCGCCAACGCGATCGCTACTTCGAGAAGACGCTGGTCTCCGTGTGAGAGCGCGGCAGCCGTCATGTGAGCCTGACTGCCGAGCCCGACCCGGTCCAGGATTGCTTCCACATCTCCCCGAACCTCCATGTCGCGCGTCACCCTGGTGAGCATACTGCGCGCTCGCCGTCGGACCGCCAGAGACGGTATAGCTATATTCTCAAACAGCGTCAGGTTGGTAAACACGTTCACCACCTGGAAGGAACGGCACAGACCTTGCCTTACCCGACGGTGGATAGGCTCGTGCGTGATGTCCTGGCCCTGGAACCAAATCTCTCCGGAATCCGGGGCCAGGAAGCCGGTCAGCACATTGATCAGGGTGGATTTACCCGCGCCGTTGGGCCCGATGATCGAAGTGATTACCCCCCGCTGCAGAGAAAAATCCATGTCTTTTGCCGTAACCACCATGCCAAACGCTTTGTTCAGTCTGCGAACTTCCAGAAGGATCTCATCCATAGATATATTTCCTCGGTCGCGTTCCTATTGCGCCTTCAAACACGGATTCATCAGGGAAGCTTGTTTGTGTGCAAGAGTCTCCAGTGTCTTTGTCCAAACAACTCAATATCTTGCCCGCTGGGCAGGTTCCGCTGCCAGCGGAAGCCGCCCAGCGGACATGATATGGAAGTTTTTGGAGAGGGGAGTGGGGAGGACCTTTTTACAAAAAGGTCCTCCCCGCATTCTACTCTTCCTTCCCGCTCACGCTCTCGAAAAACGTTTGAAAATCTCTGCTGTCGATCCAACGATTCCCCCGCGGAACCCCATGATGATCGCGAGCAAGAGCAACCCGAACCAAAACATCCAGTTCTGTGAAAATCTCTCGACGACTTCCCGCAGGACCACGAAAACTATGCTCCCGGCCAAGGGACCTGCGAACGTGTGCAGACCGCCGATAAGGCTTACCAATACCGGCTCGGCCGAACGGGCCCAATGTGCCGCCGCGGGTGTGATATTGCTCTCGAGAAGGACGGCAAGCGAACCTGCCAATCCTGCGAACGCTCCTGAAACGACGAACGCCCCAAGCCGATATCGCCTCACCGCCAATCCGGCAAATTCGGTACGGACATGATTTTCACGGATGCCTGCCAACACAAGCCCGAACGGGGACCGGTAGATCCGGTGGACCAAAAAGATGGTTAGCAGGAAAAAGAACAGCACAAAGAAATAATACTGGTATTCCTTGCTTATCGGAATCTTGAAAAGGCCGAACGAAATCGCGGCCCGTGTTATTCCGTAAAGGCCGTCGTCTCCTCCGGTGACGCTGCGCACGTTCCACATGAGCGAGAAGACCATCATTCCGAAAGCCAGAGTAAGCATCGCGAAGTAGATCTCAGTGTGGCGTACGCAAAAAAAGCCAATGGCCAATGCCAACACACTTGCGGCCGCAACCCCGATTGCTATGCCCAGCAAAGGATGCGGGTTAAGGTGAATCGACGATAGGGCCAGACCGTAAGCCCCGGTCGCGTAGAAAGCTGCGTGTCCGAAGGAAAGCAGAC
The DNA here is from genome assembly GCA_016212925.1 of Desulfomonile tiedjei. Lineage (NCBI taxonomy): Bacteria > Pseudomonadati > Thermodesulfobacteriota > Desulfomonilia > Desulfomonilales > Desulfomonilaceae > Desulfomonile > Desulfomonile tiedjei. The sequence continues at coordinate 36,902 of JACRDF010000024.1, read as the reverse complement.
CTGTCCTGCCCAGGAGCAGATTGTACCCGAGCGCGAAAATCGATAGGATCATGACTCGCATGGTCACGTACAGCATGAACGGGCCTGCGAACAAACCGATTGCGATCAGGCCGGCTAAACCCACGGCTGAGAAGAAATACTTCCAGTATAGGTTCATCTCTCAGCCCTCGGCAAAAAGGCCCTGAGGGCGCCAAAGGAGTACAACGGCCATAAGTATGAAAACCAGGAACATGTCAAGCATGGGTATAAACCTCGTACCAAAGGAGCTGAGCAGGCCGATAATCAAAGAAACGAAAAAGGCCCCTTTGAGACTCCCCAGCCCTCCGATAACGACAACTACGAAGGCTTCGATGATGATGGCTTCGCCCATCCCCGTTGTCAGGAGCCCAACGTACGGCACTGCCAGCGCTCCACCCATTGCGGAGAGCCACGCGCCGAACACGAACACCGCTGTGAACATCGTGGGCACCTTGACGCCGATAGCCGACGCCATTTCACGGTCGGACGCAGCCGCGCGGATTATCCTCCCCCACCACGTCTTTTCCAGCAGAGCGTACAAGCCCACAGCGACCAGAGGACCCACCGCAATGATAAAGAGGTTGTACACCGGGAACTGGCGCCCCACTATGGAAAGCGACCCTGAAAGACCCGGAACCGCAGGGGAACTGGCGGAGCCGGCTCCCCAGATCATTTTGACCGCATCATCGAAGATCAGGACCATCGCAAACGTCAGAAGCAGTTGGTACGGGAGTTCCAGGTGATAGACGTAGCGGAGGAGGAACCTCTCCATGAAGTATCCGACGACGCATACGACCAGAGGTCCTAGCACCAGCCCAATCCAGAAATTTCCGCCCATGGCTTTGAGGACCGTGAGGCAGACGTAGGCCCCCAGCATATAAAAGCTGCCGTGGGCGAAATTCAGCACGCGCAGGACCCCAAACACCAGGGTAAGGCCGCTGGCCACCAACCAGATAAACATGCCGGCCGAAATCCCGGCAAGACAAACGTGGACGAGAGACTGCAACATGGGCGATTACTCCGCGCCTTGAGGCCCACCTGAAATGTGGGAGGGTCGCGAGAGCACAGGGCGCTTTGAGCGACTCTGCGCCCGGCTTCTCGCGACCCGGGTGCTATGATTTGAAAGGCGGCTTCGTCCCTTCGCCTTCGAATGGCGGTCGGTTGAAACATTCCTTGGCCGGGATTACGACCTGCTTGCCCATGATCTTGAAAGGATACTTCGGGTCGGCCTTTGTCAGGCCCCACGGCACGTCGTACATCGCCTGATGGTCTTCCTTTCGGAACACGCGGTGGCCTGCGGGTGAATCCAGCTCCATCCCCTCAAGGGCTTGAATCACTTTGGCCGTTTCTTTGGAGCCGGCCGCCTCGACGGCCTTCTTGAATGCGAACATCGTGGAATACCCTGTCTCCGAAACATAAGCGGGAAAGTGATTCCAGCGTTTCTGGAACCGTGCGACCCAATCCTTGTTCTGCGGGGAATCAGGATACAAGAAGAAATACCGCCCGGAAATCCAGATGTTGTCCGGCATCTCTGACCCGAGCCCTTCCAAGACATCCATGGCCGCACCGACAGGAAGCATAACGTGTTTGATTTTTTCAAACATGCCGGCTTGTTTGGCCTGTTTCATCATGGTGATAAGCTCGCCTGCCCATTCCGTCGAGTAAAGCCCTTCAGGGTTCGCGTCCATAATGGTGTTGATATGGGGCCGAAAGTCAGTGGTTCCGAAAGGCGCCCACGATTCCGCGGTAAACTGGATGCCGGATTTCAGTTTTCCCAGCGTATCCTTGAACATATTCCAGCATGTGTAGCCATACTCATATTTCGGGCTTATTGTAGCCCAGGTCTTTGCCGGTAGGTCTTTCGCGACGAATGCTGCCGCGTTCCCGTCCTGATACGTGGGAGTGCAGATGCGGAACACCTGCTTGATCCCCTTCTTGAAGACTTCGTCCTCGGTGAGTTTTTCGGTGGCAGCGTGGGTCACCATCAAGATACGGTCCAGTTGGCCCACCACTGGAGCCAGGGCCAGGGCTTGGCCCGAAGAATCCACTCCTGCAAGGAAGTCGGCCCCCCAGCTATCCACAAAGTAGCGAGCGTTTTGAATGGATGCAGGCGCCGCGAGAGTGGAATCCCGGATCTCCATTTCCAGCTTGGCCCCGCCGATGCCTCCGGCCGCGTTGATCTCCTCGACCGCCATCACCGCGCCCATTTTGTGAAACTCGCCGTATCCGGCCAACGTTCCGGATAAGACAGCCTGGTAGCCCACTTTGATAGGGCCTTTGATCTGGGGCTCCGCGGCCCATAAACCGACCGGTTTGATGACGCCCGGCCCCAGCGCCGCGGCCGCCGCGGTCACAAGCCCGACTTTCAAGAAATCCCTACGCGTCCTTCCGTGCTCGTCCATATTCCTCCTCCTTTTCTTTCCTGCCGTATTCAGGCCCGGAATATCCTGCAGCCATATCGGCGTAACGTAGAGGCGTTAGAAGTTCACATTTCATGAGGGATAGACTGTTGTAAAACCCGGATTACCGAAAAACACTCTTAAGCTCTCCTTGGCTTCGTTTTTTGAACCGGTCGCTTGAAAGCCTCGGAAAGGCAGGGCTCGAAAGGTGTGGGACTACTTGCATGATTAGCTTTTTGAATTCTTGAATGTCAAGAATTTCCTCATGGCAACCTCCGACCGGTACGGGGCCGGTTTCGCGACAAAACATACATTTCCAGCTCCTGGTAAGGTGTAACGAGCCGAGGAGGTTGTGGTTGACACGGCATTTTATTTGTCTAAGATGTGAACAGGCACTCGGAAGATGAGTGAGCGTTCGACAACCTTCTCCCCCCAGGGGACCCGATATGAACACCATCCCAACAACAGTCAAGAACCTGGAATTAGTAGAAAAACGACGTGAACAGATCCTTCTCGCCGCGATCAAGCTCTTTGCAAAAAAGGGGTTTCACAAAACCACCCTCAGAAATCTTGCAGAAGAAACGGGTCTGAGTCAGGGCAACATATATGACTATGTCGGATCCAAAGAGGACATATTCTTCTTGATCCACCAGTTCTCGGCCAGCTCAGCTATGGAAGCCATGAAGCAAGTCGTGGAGCAGGCGGCGGAACCCCTTGAAAAGCTGCGCCGCATGATCCGTGCAGAGTTCAATACCATGGACAAACTCGCGGACGCGATCATGCTGATTTACCAGGAAGGCCACATCCTCAAGAAACCGCTCCTGAGAAGCCTCTTGAAGAAGGAACGCGCGCACCTGGAGGCATTCGAGTCCATAATTGACCAATGCGTAAAAACAAAGGTGCTCCGTGAGTGCAATGCACGGGTTGTGGCAAATTTGATCAAATCCATGGTAGACGCGTGGGTCCTCAAGAGATGGGACCTTAGAGGCCACGCCAGTGCTCTGGATGTCGAAAAGACCATTCTGGACCTGCTCTTTCGAGGATTATTAAAAAGAGATCTTGTCGAGGCAAATCCCGGCACAGAGTTGCGGCCTCTGGAAGGGAAGTCCGCAATTGTGGCAAACGGCGGTACTGTGCTGGGCACGGCCGTCATATGTTTCCTTCTGTCCCATGGCGCGCGGTTGGCAACCTATGTAGACGGTCCGAAAAGGGGCCGTGAACACCCCGTGATCAATCCCAAAACCTCCGCGACCCTCTCGTGCTATTCTGCTGCAGAACACGGGCCGATGACTCCAGATTTGTTCCAACGGATGGAAGAAGAAAACGGCCCTGTTGATATTTACATTCACGACTTGGGAATAGGGAATCTGAAGGCTTCCGGGCCCCCGCGAGACAGGCTCAAAGCCGCCAAGCGACTACAGGACAACGTGACACGAGCCGAGAACACCGCTGCCGCGGTTCAAGAAAGCATGGTCAGGAGATCTTCAGGCCGCATCATTTACATAGCGCCGTGGGCTTGGGACAGGTACGCCAATTCCCTCAGTTACGAAACCGCTAAGGGTGCGGTAATAGCCTTGACACTCGCTTCCGCCAAAGATGTGGCCAAATTCAGAGTCAACGTCAACTGTATCGTGCCGGGCTTCATCAAGGCCATACGCCCATCCAAGATTCAGAAAGAGCTGGCGGATCAACTGGTCAAAGAAATCCCCGCGTTCCGTATGGGAGAGCTGACGGATGTGACAGAGGCCGTGTCCTTCCTGGCAGGCGACTCGTCGAAATACGTCACCGGCCAAATCCTGAAATGTACCGGCGGCGCTGACTAGGGAAAAGTTTGCGGGGAGAACCTTTTTGTAAAAAGGTTCCTCCCCGCACCCCTTTCCAAAAACTTCTATATCCTGTCCGCTGACCAGCTTTCGCTGACAGCGAAAGCTGGTCAGCGGACTAGACATAGAGTTTTTTCAAGGAAACCCGGAAGATCCCGCGGGACGCGGGATTACACAAGAAAGTTTCCTCCGGGTTTCTCTTTCGGCGGTATTAAGGGGGCATTATGGAATCGGTTTATGAGAAGAGGCCCTGGTTAAGTTCTTATCCGGATTGGGTTTCTCATGATTTGGAGACAGGGCCGGCTACGGCCATAGATGACTTCAACAAATCCGTGCGGTCCTGTTCCGGTCATACCGCGGTCTGTTATTTTGAGCACGCAATTTCCTATGGGGAAATTGATGGAATGTCGGAGTCTTTGGCAGCGGCCTTCTGTGGCTTTGGGCTTCATGCCGGTGACCGGATCATAGTGGACCTCCAAAACATACCCCAGTTCCTCATATCCGTGTACGCAGCATGGAAACTCGGCATCATCGTGGTGCCCGTGAATCCTATGTACAAGGAAGAGGAACTGTCGTACTTCTGTCGTGATTCGGGTGCCAAACTACTTCTCACCATGGACGAAATTGCGTCCAGGCTGGATCTTTCCTTTCTGAAGAGCACAACTATCGAGCGGGTCGTTACGACCTCGGCCCTGGATCTGCTGCCTGCCGATTCGCCTGTTCCAGGTATGCTCAAGGCCATGAAGCGCATGACCGTTCCAGGCTGCCTGGATCTGCAAGAGATTCTGGAGGAGCATTGCGACAGGACAGTCGAGCCGCACCAGGTCTCACCGGAAGACGTGGCTTACCTGACCTATACCTCCGGCACCACGGGTCAGCCCAAGGGCGCCATGAACACCCATGGAAACATAGCTTTCAGCGCTCGCGTTTACCAAGCCATGATGCGTATCGACCCGGGCGATGTGGTCCTGGGCGTGGCGCCGCTCTTTCACGTTACGGGTGAAGTCGCGCACGCGGCCATTGCCGCTCTGGCGGGGATTCCGGTGGTGCTGTTCTACAGGTTCGATGCCGGAGAGGCCCTCAGGCTCATAGAGCGCTGGAAAGTCACCATGACGGTTGCTTCCATCACAGTCTACATAGCCATGACGAATCACCCGGATATCAAAAAGAGGGACTTGTCGAGTTTCAGGAAAGCGTACAGCGGCGGAGCCCCTGTTTCCAAGGCCGTGGTCGATCAGTTTCAGCAGTTGACAGGCCTGCTTCTTCACAATGTTTACGGAATGACCGAGACCAATTCACCGTCGCACATCACCCCACTCGGTCAAGACGCGCCGGTGGACGAAGAGAGCGGCGCTCTATCTGTGGGCGTGCCCGTGCCCAATTCCGTTTCCAAAATTGTGGACCTCGAGGACGGCTCGCGTGAGCTGGCCCCGGGCGAAGTGGGTGAAATAGTGAATCGTGGTCCGATGATTATACCCGGATACTGGAACAAGCCCGACGAAACGGCCCATGCCATAAGATCGGGGTGGCTTCACAGCGGAGACGTTGGGAAGATGGACGAGAAGGGCTGGTTCTATGTAGTTGATCGAAAGAAGGACCTTATAATCGCGTCGGGGTTCAAGGTATGGCCGAGAGATGTGGAAGATGTGTTGTATCAACATCCGGCCGTCCGTGAAGCCGCTGTTGTGGGCGTGCCCGACCAGTATCGAGGAGAGACCGTGAAGGCGTTCGTCGCGCTGAAAGATGGTTTGGACCGTTCGGTAACCTCCGACGAAATCGTAGCCTTCTGCAAGAGTCGGATGGCAGCGTACAAATACCCGAGACAGGTTGAGTTTGTTTCAGAGATCCCCAAGACTTTGACGGGAAAATTCTTGCGCAGGGCCCTCCGAAAACCGGAGAACAAGTAGGCCCTTTATGAGAAATTCTTCACTTCCAGAGCAACCTTTATGAGCCCCAAAAGGAGAATCCGGCCATGGCAATTATGACAGGACGTGAATACATCGAATCGTTGAGACAATTGGAACCCGAGGTCTATTTCATGGGTGAGAAAGTGACCAATGTGGTGGACGAGCCCATGTTCGCACCTCACATACATACCGCGGCAATGACTTACGAACTGGCCCATGATCCTCTGCACGAGGAGATCATGACAGCAACCTCCCATCTCACCGGCCGCAAAATCAACCGGTTCACCCACATACATCAAAGCATCGACGATCTGGTCAAAAAGGTGCGCATGATGCGCTTGCTGGGCCAGAAGACAGGGACCTGCTTCCAGCGGTGCGTGGGCTTCGACGGACTGAACACCATGTACGCCATGACGTACGACATGGACGCAAAACACGGGACCAACTACCACGAGCGATTCAAGGACTTTCTCCAGTACGTCCAGGAGCGGGACTACATGTCCGCGGGCGCAATGACCGACGCCCGAGGAGACCGCAGCCTCAGACCCCACCAACAAAAGAACCCGAAACTGTACCTCCACATTTCGGAACGCCGAGACGACGGCATAGTCGTGAACGGCGCCAAAGCCCACATAACAGGTGTTATTAACTCCCACGAAATCCTGGTAATGCCGACACGAGCCATGGGAGAAGAGGACAAAGACTTTGCCGTTTCTTTCGCGGTCCCGGTGAACGCAAAAGGCATAAAGCTCATTTTCGCGCGGCAAACCAATGACAGCCGTCGGCTCGAAAGCCCCTTGGACTCCGGCAATCCCAAGTATGCCTGCGTAGGCGGAGAAGCGCTTATCCTGTTCAAAGACGTATTTGTCCCCTGGGAAAGAGTTTTCATGGCCGGGGAATACGAGTTTGCGGGCCAATTGGTAGAGACCTTCGCTGCGCATCACAGAGCCAACTATGGCGGGTGCAAAGTAGGACTTGCGGACGTAGTGTGCGGCGGCTCCCAATGGCTTGCGGATGCGCACGGCGTTGCCAAAGCCTCTCATATTCTGGACAAGCTCACCGAAATGGTCGCCTTGGCCGAAACTTGCTGGTCCTGCTCTCTGGCCTGCTCTTATGAAGGCCACAAGACGGCCTCCGGAGCCTACGGCGTGAATCCTCTGCTTGCCAGTGTCACCAAACTGAACATCACTCGCATGGTTTATGAGTGGATGCGTGTCGCGCAGGACATAGCAGGAGGGAAGATCATTACCCTGCCTTCGGAGAGCGACATGAACAACCCCGACGTAGGGGAGGTGGTTGCGGAATATTTCGCCGGCAGAGAAGGGGTGGACGTGCACGACATTCTCAAGATGCTAAGGCTGATCGAAAGCATGTCCATCGGCGCGGGCCTGCCCGAAGCAATGCACGGCGCGGGTTCACCGGCAGCGCAGAAAATCATTATCGCGCGCCGCAGCGGCATTGAAAAGAAGCGAGAACTTGCGGAAACCATTGCGGGTATAAGGAAAGACGAGACGTTCGAAAAGATCCTCGGGAAACCTGAAGAAGAATACTGGCAGGAGACAAAGGAGAAGATCCAGGCCGGAAAGGTCAAGATCTGCCATCGAATCACCGGCTAAAGGGATTTTCACGAGAAATCCTTGTCCATCGCAATTTGTCCGTTTGAGGTGTTCCGGGATATACCTCCCGATGGAGCATAGTTGTCGAGGCTGATCAGCGTTGCAGCGAAAATGGAGGACCAACCCACACATATTCGCGTTCGGTATTGCGGAGGCTGTAATCCCGAAATAGATCGAGGCGCGGTGGTGAGCCGTTTGAGGGAGATCATGCGATCCACGGGAACGCAAGCCGTTCCTTCCTCAGATGGCGAGGCCGACTGGTTGCTGCTGGTCAACGGTTGCCCCCGAGCATGCCTTGAAGAGGAGTATGCCGAGGCCGCCGGGTTGCCTCGCTGTATTTCGGTGGAGGGCGCCCACGTGGATCACAGACCGGTTGCCGAAGAGGAGTTGGCCGAGATTATCTGGGAGACAATCGCTTCTTCTCACACCTATTCGGCTGTGGTTCATACCAGTTCTCGAAAGTAATCACGGATTGACCGGTGGGTGTCCCGCCAACGCGGGACTACTCCATTCAGGAAAAACCTTTGAGGATCACTATAGTAACCGGCCGCGATGGTTTGTAGGGGCACGGCATGCCGTGCCCGCCGCTCGAAGTTCCAAGAAATAACGAGGATGAATCCACATGACCCAAGAACTCTTTGACTTATCAGGCCGAGTGGCCCTGGTGACCGGCGCATCCAAGGGCCTGGGCAAGGCAATGGCGCTGGCCCTGGCAGGTGCGGGCGCGGACGTGGCCCTGTACGCACGGAACAAAGAAGAACTCCAGGCGGTCAAGGAATCCGTGCAGTCCCTGGGTCGGCGAGCCGAGATCTTCTGCGTAGACGTTCTGGACCACCTGTCGGTAGACGAGAATGTGAAGAGTACGCTGGGAGCCTTTGGATACGTAGACATCCTTGTAAACAATGCAGGTGTAAATGTCCGAAAGCCTGTCCTCGAACTGTCCCCCGAAGAGTGGGACACCGTACTAAACACGAACCTGAAGGGTTATTTCCTGATGGCCCGCGCAGTGGTTCCCGCAATGCTTTCCCGCGGGTCCGGCAAGGTTATCAACATGGCCTCCATTCTTGGGGCCGTGGCGCTTCCGTCCCAGTTGGCCTATGCTTCCAGCAAGGGCGGCGTAATACAGATGACCAAAGTGATGGCCCTGGAATGGGCAAAACAAGGCGTACAGGTCAACGCCATAGGCCCGACCTACTTTGAAACTCCTCTGGTGGCCCAATTGAGAAACGACCCGGAACGCTTTGGCTTCATCGTAGACCGTACTCCGATGGGGCGATGGGGGCAGCCCGAAGAACTTGCCGGGCTCGTGATCTTCCTGGCCTCCCGAGCATCGGATTTTATCACCGGCCAAACCATCTTCATCGACGGGGGCTGGACCATCTGGTAGTGTTTAAGTCAGGCTCGGAGATTGCTGTTAGGCGGGCAATGACTCTGAAGGGGTTCTCATTGTGCAGATGATCCTCAAGCTTGGTTGTTCGGCGTCTTGAGGCGGCGACCGGACTGGGTTTGCTTTCCTTTAAGCTCGCGTTTGACCTCAGAAAAAGCAATCTCCTCAAGCTCAATCCGCTCACGAATAATTCGAGTAAGCCACTCTTCGATGCTCTTCTCCCTGTGGAGCTTGGCCAAGAAAGCGGCTCTTGCAGCAAGTTTGGCAGGGATGGACAAAGAGGCGGCTTTGGTCCTGCGAACCTGAATGGGCTCCTCCCACGCCGAATCATTGTCGGCTTGGGCCACCACCATGCTATCAATTTCTTCTTCAGAAGGTTTTCTTTTCGTAGTCTTACTCTTTGTGATCATATGGGCCACCCTGTAATAATACGAACTACGCCTTTCGGCTTGAGCTGAAAGATGATCTTCAGTCTACGCCCCCCGACCGTCTTGCCGTGCAACTGATAACGACCTCTAAATTCCTTGTTCCTGCGCACCTCGAAACCCGAAAAGAAGCATTCCACCGCCTCATTGAAAGCCACGCCATGAACTCCTAGCTTATCTCGCTCAAAGTCATACTCGATGTCTGACGGAGTGAAGCGATGCCAATTAACCAACTATAGTCTAACCTATCTATGGTCTAACGCCAAACCATGCTTAACGCCCCCGCTTCACGAACGGGAACCACCCGAGGGCTTGTTATCTCTTGTCGCTTCTTTTAGCCGTCAATCGTCATATGGAACGACTTCTTGTCCCTGACACTTCGGGCAGTTGGAGTAGCATGAGGAACTCCGGGAACCTTGTCTCCTGCGAGGTCATCGTAGATGTCCTTCAGATTTTCCTGAAGTTCATCCAGGGTTTCTCCCTGCGTCATGTAGTCCGGAAACTCCTCGATGTACCCCAGCCACATTCCTTCGTCCTAGCAGTACACGTATCGCACTGTCTTCATGCCCCTATACTAGCGCGCCCCATCTCCCATTTCAATCACAAACACGAAGTCCACGGTCAATAAGGCGAACATCGTGATGGCCTCTTTGTCTCGTGTCTTATGGCTTGAATGGGAATCCGCGGATTGTCGTTGCACGCGGGGTCTGTTCGGAGCTATAAAGATCGTCTGGGAGGCATAAAATGCACATAGTAGAACAAGCAGTTAGTGAAGGCAGAAAAACACTGTCCGAGTACGAATCCAAGCAGCTTCTGGCGGAATATGGCGTGCCGGTGACGCGGGAAATCCTCGTCCTGGAACGCAAAGATCTGTCATCCGCGGCCAGAGAGATCGGATTTCCGTTGGTTGTGAAAGGCTGTTCTCCCGACTTAAGCCACAAGACGGAAATGGGCATGATCAAGGTCGATGTGCGAAGCGAAGAAGAAGCCGCCGCAGCCTTTGACGAATTTATGGCCAAGATGAACTCGAACCGGGGAGGGGTCCTTGTTCAGGAAATGGTCAGCGGCAAACGTGAACTGATGGTGGGGATGACACGCGATGCACAATTTGGTCCCTGTGTCATGTTCGGTCTTGGGGGCATCTTCACCGAGATCCTCAAGGATGTGGCGTTTCGTCTGGCGCCCTTGGAGCCGGTGGATGCTATGGCTATGATGCAGGATATCAAAGGCCGCAAAATTCTTGAGGCAATCCGTGGAATGGAAGCCGTAGACCTGGATCAGATGGTGCAAATCCTTATTAATGTAGGACGCTTGGGCCTTGAAAACGACAAGATCAAAGAGGTGGACGTTAATCCTCTGATCATCAGTAAGGGCAGGCCGGTTGCCGTTGACGCCCTTGTGGTGCTGGAGTGAGCCCGGACTGACACTTAGCTCGGGCTCTTCCAAAGGTTTTGGCATCTGAGACCCTCTCAAAACTCGGAAGGTGCAGAATCGTAACACGAACGCCCCTCACCCTGGCCCTCTCCGGCAGGGGAGGGGGCTGCTGTAGCGCCGGCATCTTGCCGGTTGTCCCCAACCCTCTCCCACTGGAGAGGGGTCGGGGTGAGGGCAATAAAATGCATGCAACCCCAATCGTGACACGATTTGGACTTCTTCCCGATTCGGGTCCGGAAGCTTCATAAACTGGTGGTCGCCCAATAATTTCTGAACATAAAGGCGGATTGAAATATGCGTGCTTTGGTATTAGGAGGAGCCGGCGGCATGGGTCAGGGCGTTGCCCGGGACCTGATAAAACAACAACAGGTCGCGGATGTTGTCCTGGCCGATTTATACCCGGACCCGGAAAGATTGGGCCCGAAATTACGCGACAGTGAAAAAGTGAACCTGATCAAGATGGATGTTAACGATCATGGCCGCATGGTGCAGACATTCCAGGGAATTGACGTTGTGATTAACTGTGCAGGTCCCTTTTATAAGACTGCCGTGCCTGTAGCAAGAGCGGCAGTCGAGGCAAAGGTGAACTATATTGACATCTGCGATGACTATGAGGGAACCGAAATTCTTTTCAACTCCGATATAGATAAGATGGCCAGAGAAGCCGGCATCACAGTTCTTACCGGCATGGGCTCCGACCCCGGGACCAACAATGTTCTGGTTAAACACTATGCAGACCGCTTGGACAGTGTTGATGATATTTACCTTTATTGGGTAGTCGCCATTGCTGAACTTGCAGGAGCTGCCTGGGACCACAGCCTTCATATGACCCTTGGGAAGGTCCCGCAATATTTGAATGGTGAGCTGGTCCACGTGGAAGGCGGGACCGAAGTAGTGGCGGAAGAGTTCCTGGAACCCCTTGGCACCTGCCATGTCCGGTACGTGGGCCATCCACAGCCTTTGACCATCCCCAAGTACATCAAAGGGGTTAAAAATGTGGTGATTAAGGGCGCACTCATACCCCTGTGGGTCGATGAAATGATAAAACAACAGAAAGATACGGGCTTTTTGGGCACAGAACCCATTGATATCAAAGGGACCACCGTAACTCCTTATGATCTGGCGCTTAAGCTTTGGGAGACCATTCCGGAAGGGAGAGATAACGGTCCCCAGGCTTCGGGGCTCAAGGTCATTGTCAAAGGGGAAAGAGACGGCAAGAGGGTAACCTACACAGCCGACATGGTGGGGAGGATGGCTCCCGGGACAGGCCTTCCCGCATCCATTGCAGCACTCATGATGGACGCAGGTGATGTGGCCGCAAAAGGTGTGGTGGCCCCTGAAGGCTGCATCGACCCGAACAAATTCCTTGCAGCCTTTTTGAAAAGAGGCGCAAGAATCCATCAGACAGAAAAGATTTCATCCATGTTGGAAGTCTAAAGCATGTCCTGCCAAACTTTTGGGTAGGTCCCCTGGCCAAAGCATTTGGCTTTGCGGATGGATCAATACTATAATGGGATAGCTACGGGAACAAGAATACCCACCAGGCCCAAAGTTTCACATAGATGTGGAAGCAATAAGAACCGACTTGGTAGGGCAGGGAAATAGAGCATCGCGCAGGTGAGACAGGATGTTTCCTGCTATCCGTGGCCAGGAAATCAGTGGAGGCCCAAATGCTATACAAAGTGCCGTTAGTTCTGGCCCCTCAACCTGAAGGCGGTTTTACGGTCACTTCGCCTCTCCTGCCGGAATTGGTTACCGAAGGCGACACCGTTGAGGAGGCCCTAGAAAACGTTCGAGACGCTCTCGAAGCCACCATTGAAGCATATGAAGATTTAGGACGCCCGTTACCTGCAAGCGTTCAGATTTCCGACACCACAAGTCCTGTGTGGCTTGAAGCCCTAGTGGCGACTCCATGACCTATCGCCACGTCACCTTGAAGCTAATCGCTCTCGGTTGCACGGAGCTGCCTAGACGAGGCGGCGGTTCTCATCGGAAATGGTTAAATCCCCAAACTCAGCGGGCTGCAATATTGCCGGACTGGGGAAACCGTGATCTCAAAATAGGGACCGTCAGAACTGCCATAAGGCAGTTAGGCATCGAATGGGATGAATTTACTAGAGCGTAACGACTGATATTGAAAGCATAGCAACAGTCAGACAGGCTGGAAAGGCTCGTTGGATTTTAGATTTCGGTCCGGCCCCCAATTCCCGTTGACCGTGAACACTGCCACTTGTGGTCTCATCTCAGGTCACCCTCTAGCGTGCAATGCCACGCCGACTCCAAGCGTACCTCAAAGGGACTTGCCATGAAAGAGATAGAAAAACTCAACATCACCAAAAGCCGGGAATTGTTTGAAGAAGCAACCGGGCTGGTACCCGGAGGCGTTCTGGGCGCCAGAAAGCCGACCGATTTCATCGACGGGGAATATCCCATCTTCCTTGAAACCGGCAAAGGCTGCCGCCTGACCGATGTTGACGGCAATGAATTTGTTGATTTTCTCTGCGGTTATGGCCCGATCATCCTGGGTTACCGTGAAGAAGAGGTGGATGAAGCGGTTTACAAACAGATAAAAGAGAAAGGGTTCTGTTTCACTCTGACACAAAAATACCAGAACCTGCTGGCCAAAAAGCTGACTGAACTTGTGCCCTCGTCCGAGATGAGCATTTTTCTGAAAACAGGCTCTGATGCAACCACCGCAAGTATTCGTATTGCAAGGGCCTATACAAATAAGCTCAAAGTGATGCGGTGCGGTTACCACGGCTGGCATGACTGGTGCGTTGAAATGAAAGGCGGAATTCCGTCAAAATTCTACGAAGATGTTTTTGAATTTCAATATAATAACCTGGACCAACTGGCAGACCTGATGGCAACTCACGGTGACGAGACCGCTGCGATCATCATGACGCCTTTCGGCCATCCCAACCATCAAGAAATGGAGATACCGAAGCCGGGGTTTCTTGAAGGCCTAAGAGAGATTGCCGACAGGTATGGCGCGGTGTTGATCTATGATGAGATCCGGACCGGCTTCAGGCTTTCAATGGGCGGGGCCCAGAAACTCTATGGAGTCACTCCTGATCTGACTGTTCTCGGAAAGGCGCTCGCCAACGGATATCCCATCTCGGTAGTGACCGGGAAGAAAGATGTCATGATGGCGGCTAGCGACAAGCTTTTTATTTCCTCAACCTTTTTCCCGAACAGCGAGGGTTTTGTTGCCGCGCTCAAAACCATAGAGATCCTTGAACGGGACCATGTGCTTGAAAATATCTGGGAAAAGGGCGGAAGGTTCCTCGAAAAGCTCCAGGCAATGATTGACAAATATGATGTGGGAGCTGAACTGACCGGCGTGGCCCCCATGTTCTACATCACTTTTAAGAAGGACGAAACAGGCGCACACAAAGGCAAGCGCAAGGATTTTTACACCCAGCTCATTCGCAGGAAATTCTTTTTTTCACCCTTCCATCACGCCTATATCAGCTTTCGGCACACCGAAGAAGACCTGGCACTGACCTTAAACGCAATTGATGAATCCCTGGCCTTTATAAAGGGAAAATATTAGTCCCGTCCGGCCGAGCGGACGGTTGCTTAGGGCGGAGATCGTGTGAAAAAGCCCCTGAGCACATCCGCGGTTTTCCAAATTACCTCTTGACGAACAGTCAAAGTGCTTATAAACATATTAGTACGCTCTGGAGGTAAGCTATGGTCGCTGGATTTGGAGCCAAAGTGGTTAGAGAAATAACCGGGGTGTCTCGGATGCAGCTCCAGCACTGGGACAGATCCGGAATCATTCGGCCTTCTGTCAAAATCGGAACCGGAAAAGGTTCAAGGAGAGAATATTCCTTTAAGGATCTGGTCCAACTCAAGGTTGCCAAACAGCTCAGGGAAGAAGGAATCAGCCTCCAAAAGATCAGGAATGCATTGGAATACCTGAGGAAGAACTTCCCCGACGTTAAGGATCCGTTGGCGGAACTGCGGTTCCTTACCAACGGTCTTGACATCTTTGTTGTGACGCAGGACCCTCAGGCCATTCTCGATGCCTTGAAGGGACAGTTCGTCTTTTCTTTTGCCCTGGGAGAACTCATCGCCGGACTCAGGGGCTCAATCAAGAGGCTGGAGGTTCCCAGAGAAGATAAAGTGTTTTTGGGTGAACGGGAGTTCACGGCGATCCTGACGCCGGATTTGGAAGACGGCGGTTACACGGTGGTTTGTCGGGAGATCCCGGCGGCGATTTCTCAGGGAGAGACGATTCAAGAAGCCCTGGACAACCTTACAGATGCCATCGAGCTTTGCTTGGAGGCTGATGAAGACCTGAAGAAGAGTCGAGCCCGGGTCGTATGAACCTCACCGCCAAGCAGTTGAAGAAGGTCGCACTGAAGCTCGGCTACCGGATCAAGGAAGGAAACAAGCACCTACTGGGCTATAGCGAATCAGGGCTGGTGACGACTATTCCTAGAGGCCGCATAAAGCAGGGGACATTAGCAGCCATACTGAAGCAGATGGGAATAGGTAAGGGAGAGCTTTCTCACCTCTTGTGAGTCCTTTTTTTGTCTTGACACATCTCTGTTTGTCGCCGCTAGGTTAAAGAAGATCGGAACTGACCCTAAAGTGGCATTTCCGCCGACTCTTGCTTCCTCACTTCGGCCTTAACCTGATTCCCTGCCGAGATCTTTCGCCCTTCAAATTTTCCGCGCCTGCTTAGGGATCGTCATCTGCACTCAAATTGGGTCTTGACAATTATGAGCCAATGCCCATAATTATCCCGGAGTGTATATCAATGGCCAGACCCAAATTCTGCCGCCGAGTTAGTCAACAACCTGCTTACAAAGTCTTCAAGCCCATTGCCGTGCCCATGTCGGTCCTACCAAAGGTTGTTTTGTCAATGGACGAATTTGAGGCTATCAGGCTAGCCGACCTGGAAGGGCTTTACCACGAACAAGCAGCAGAGCGCATGAATGTCTCTCGCCAGACCTTCGGAAGGATTCTTGAGGCAGGAAGGCACAAGGTGGCTCAGGTCTTGTCTGAAGGTCTTGCTCTCCTCATTGAGGGGGGTGAAGTGGAAGTGTCGGAAGAGCGGCAGTTCAAGTGTAATCAGTGCCAACACGCATGGGGCGTGCCATACGGGACAGGCAGACCGGAAGAATGTCCCGAATGCAAAAGCAACTCTATTTGTCGTTCCGAAGATCAGGGGCCTCGCGACGGAAATTGCCAAAGGAAGCAATGCCGTAGCCGTAGATCTGGAGCGATCCGCAACAATTGCCGGATCTCATGACCGGCACGCCGGTCTGCCATTGGTGAGAGGCGGGATAACCGGCACGCTTTTGCAGATCTTCATTCATGATACGGCGGGCACGGCCCGCCCTACAGGAGACACCACGCAAAATCGTAGGGCGGGCCGTGCCCGCCAGTTCTGACCGTTTTCGAGAAGCCTGGCCGAACAGGCTACTCGGACATTATTTTGGCAATCTAGATACACAAGGAGATGACACCATGAAGATTTGTTTTCCTGCTGAAACGTTGCAAGGCATGAACAGCATAGTGTACGAACATTTCGGGTCCGCGCCCGGATTTGTCATTGTCGACACAAACACCCTGGCCGTGGAGGAGATTCAGAACGGCGACCTGCATCATGCCCACGGGATGTGCCAGCCCTTGAAGGCCTTGGGAGGCCGCGAAGTTGACGCCGTGGTCGTAGCCGGGATAGGGATGGGAGCGCTGAGAGGACTTCAAGCTCAGGGCATTCAGGTCTATCGCGCAACACCGGGAACAGTGGGGCAGAACATGGATCTCATCAAGAGCGGGACACTGCCGCAGTTTGATGTCAAGTTCACCTGCGCCGGTCATGCAGGGGGCTGCG
Organism: Desulfomonile tiedjei; assembly: GCA_016212925.1. Taxonomy (NCBI): domain Bacteria; kingdom Pseudomonadati; phylum Thermodesulfobacteriota; class Desulfomonilia; order Desulfomonilales; family Desulfomonilaceae; genus Desulfomonile; species Desulfomonile tiedjei. The sequence goes on along the minus strand of JACRDF010000024.1, from coordinate 20,042 downwards.
CTCATTCATAGGGTAGCCTGTGGCGGCGAGCGGTGCGACCATGTCTAAAACCGGTTCGCTTTCAAACGGTGAAGATGACTTCAGAGAAAGGGCAGCACTGACCAGGGGGGGTTGATCGGTTGGTGTCTAATTCGGCGGATTATTCTTTGTTTGACCGCGAACCGGAACCATCCTCTTTCCTGAAAAACTTGAGAGCGGCCTTTTTCTTGCTTGCGGGCAAGGATCGAAAGAGGGTGTTCAGCAATTTCGGTTGAAAATTCAACTGGGGGTCCTTGGCGTCCGGTTTTGATATCTTGGGTTTTCGTCCGCCCGCGGCAGAAAGAAAAAAGGGTCCGGTGTCGGACGCGGGCAAGGTTCGCATCTGTTCTTTGACGAATTCCGGATCCACCGACCAGGCTTCGTGGACCAGGTCGGGAAATAGCTCCGAACCCCAACAGGCATAAAAAAGGACCTGCCGCAGGCGTTCCGACCCGTCTTTGAATTCCAGCAGCACTTGTTTGCGGTCCAAATCCATTGGTGGGCCTGCGGCCTTCAGCAGTGCAGGGGCCTCTTCATGCATCAACGCTGCCAGTTGTTGCAGTTCCTCTCCTGTGAAATTGGCCCCTTCAAAAGCTTTCCGCAGAACGGGCATCAGGTCCGTCAGCGCTTCAGGTTCGACGCCGTCGAGTAGTTCCAGCAGTTCGGTGGCGGTGAGGCCCTCCAGAGAGACGTGATGGGCCAATGCCCGCTGGTAAGGGTGCAGCTCGTGAAAAAGGCGGATAATCTGGCCTGGAGAAAGCCTGGTCCACTGGAATCCCTCAACCATTCGACCGGCTTCTTCTTCAGACCGGCCGGCCAATTTATCCAAGAGAATCTCGAAATCGAATTCATCCAGACTCTCATCGCTTTCGAGGATGCGTCTGAGCTGGTCCGGGCTGTCGGACAGAATAACGAGCCTGCACCATCTCTTGAAAAAGGTCCCCTCTGATTTGGAGAAGATTGTGTCTCTTTCCCCCACAATTGTCTCCATCAGCTTCTGTGCAGTCCGGATGATCTCCTTTGTGAGCAATGAGGCATCATGTTCGTCCAGGTCCTCGGCCAATTCGTGGATCAAGTCGAGCACGACATTCTCGAGGTCTTCGGGAAACACATCCGAAGCATCTTCCAAGTCGAGTCCTCCAAGAAACTCGCGCACTTCTTGCATAGTGACCGAGACCGGATCAGGCGCTTCAACAAAGCCGGAAATGATCAAAGTGCTTATGAAGGCCTCTCTTATAGAGTCGACATCCGACAGGTTTTCCGCCTTCACGGACCCGGATTTGTTTAACAGGGTGAATGGTAGAATGTTTCTGAGCTTAAGGATGAATTCATACCTGGCCAGTTCCGATTCGTAATACTCAACCAACCCCAGAGTAGAAAACAGCTCATCCTCAAGTTTGAGGGATTTGATGGTGTGAAGCTCACTTTCAGTGAACACGCTCATGTCGGCGAGCCGGTGATAGGCCAGTTCGCTCAGAGACTGGTACTCCTCGGGACTTACCAGGATCTCGATCTTGTGGTCCAGGAGAAGTTGCTCCCACTTCCGTCGTAGTTTTTCGATGCGTGTGTACGCCAGGCGAAACAACTCCACCGGTGAGTCGTCCACCAGTGTCCGAACTCCTTCCTCCACATCTCCTTTGCTCTTGATTTCCAGCCCGACCCCTATGAGCTTCAAAACCGTCTCCTGCACCTTTGCCAGTTCCTCGGCCGAACGGAAATCAATTTCTTTTTGGAGCACGTATTTGTTGGCCATGGCCACGGAAACCCTTATTATTTCGTCCGCCCGATCACGAGTAAAAATTCCTCTCTCACTGCCCTCACTTACTACGCGGGCGAGAAAAGTCTGCTCATCATGGACAACCAGGGCGAATGAATCCATAGACAAAATCCTCTATTTTTCAGATCAATAAGAGCAAGGTATCGTGCTGTGCTGATGTATGGTAAGCATTCAGACCTTCCAGCGGCTAAATTTCTTTGTGGGGCAGGCTTTCCAGCCTGCCTGGCCTAATAAGCCGATGGCGGCAGGCTGGAATCCCGCGGCTCGCGGGACTGCCCCACCACTCCAATATCTCCCTTTTGGGCGGGGTGGCAGCTACCGCACTCGTTCAACGTATTTCCCGGTGCGGGTGTCGATTTTGAGCACGTCGCCCTCGTTTACGAAAAGCGGGACCTGTACGGTCATACCCGTTTCCAGGGTGGCCGGTTTGGTGGCGCCCGCGGCCGTGTCTCCTTTTAGGCCCGGCTCTGTGTGGGCAACCGAAAGCTCAACGAACAAAGGAACTTCCACGCCCAGCGGTTTGCCGTTGTGAAACAGTACCGCCACTGTCACGTTTTCCTGCAAATAGCTTCTGGCTTCGCCCAATTGCCCTTCAGTGAGGAACAGCTGTTCGTAAGTATCGTTGTCCATAAAGTGAAATTCGCCGTCGCTCTCGTACAGGTATTGCATCTGGCGCTCTTCAAGGTCCGGTTTATCGACTTTCTCTCCTGACCGGAATGTTCTGTCAATAACATTTCCCGTGACCAGGCTTTTCAGTGTAGTTCGTATAAACGCGCCGCCCTTGCCCGGCTTTACGTGCAAAAAGTCCACAATAGTGAAAGGTTCACCATTAAGCTCTATCTTGAGTCCTCTTCTAAAATCGGCAGTTGAATACATGATTTCCGTCCCCGACAAAAGTTATGATTATGGATGCCGCACAATCGCGGCTGACCTTGGTCTGAACACACCCCTTGGCCGGACCTACTTTGAAGGTCGTGGGAATTAGCAATCCAATCCTGATTTAGAGCGGGAAAACTCCGAGCAGAATCCGACGTGCCGTTAGTTCATCAGGCTACCGGGATCAGCTTTTTGGGCATCCCGGACAGTATTAGCGGACCGGTTCTCTCAAGGTAGACGAGACTCTCCAACCTAACACCCCCCACACCTTCGATGTAAACACCGGGTTCTATGGTGAAGACCATGCCTTCCTTCAGAACCCCTCTTCCCTTGGGTGAAAGGTAAGGGGGTTCATGGATTTCCAGTCCCACCCCATGACCAAGTCCATGAAGAAAGTACTTCCCTAGGCCCGCCTTGTCAATGGCTTGCCTGGCTATTCGATCTACTTCACGGGCCCCGATGCCGTCCCGTAGAGATTCCAATGCGCTCATATGGGCACTGTACACGGCCTCAAATATCTTGTTTTGATCGGAGGAGGCTTTTCCGCCCATACACGTTACTGTCTCGTCGCTGTTATAACCTTCAAGTCGACACCCATAGTCCAGGATGATCAGTTCATTTGGCTTTATTAGCTTGTCGGTCGGGGCGCCGTGAGGCAAGGCGCTTCGATCGCCGGATGCCACAATGGTTTCAAAAGCAATTCCGTCCGCACCCTTGGTACGAAACAGCGCTTCGAGCCGGGCAGCCACTCCCGCTTCAGTCTTGCCGACAAGGCCTGTCTGGATAATTTCCTTGCACGCATCAGAAGCTATCTTCGCGGCCGCCAGTATTTTGTCTTTCTCTTCAGCGGTCTTGCGAATTCTCAGATTTTCAAGAAATTCCCTCTTGAGAGTAACAACTTCCAGGCCCGGTGCTTTGCGAAGAAGTGAGGTTACAAACTCGTAGCTGACCCGAGAAGCTTCCACTCCTACTTTACGCACACCCAAAGACTTCAGAGCGCGGGCCAGAGCGTCCAGCTTGCTGCGAACCACATGGGTCCTGAAAGCAGGGGCCTGCTGCCTTGCCTGAGTCTTGTACCTCCCGTCAGTGAAAAGATGGCGTTCGTTGCGAGTGATGAGAATCGCGGCTTCCGAACCCGTAAAGCCGGTGAGATGAGTCAGATTAAAGGAATACAGATTCTCCGAAGTATTGAATAGGAGCCCGTCCACTCCCATTCTAGCCACAACATCGTGAAGCTGTAGGGCTGCGATCGTCATTCTCCCAAGGACCGTCCGGCTTTCATTTGTTCGATGTTCTCCAGCCATCTCTGGAGAACCCAGAGAAGCTTCTTCTCGCTGCTCTTCTTGCGGGCTCGTTCCCTGGCCTGAATAAGTGATTCGTCCTCTGGATTCTTTTGCAGTAACAAGCTGAAAATTTCGAATGCCTTATCGAAGTGTCCTTGGCGCATGAACTCGCGGCCCATTGCTGCTGTCACAGGAATGAATTCCGCCCTCTTTCTTCGGGCTTCCTCCTCGGCGTCGCGAACACGGGAAGCCTCTTTGTGAACATCGCATGGTGGGGCAATCCCTGCCAAAGGTTCGGATGCCGCACGGGCGCCAAGGGGCCTTTGGGCAGCCGGCCTGACTTGCGCAATAGATTCTGCGGAAGCTATCTTGAACGTTCCCTTAAGTATTTCGTGGAGCGTCTTGTATCGAATGCCCTGCTCTATGTTCCCTCGGCGGAGCAGGACCTCTCCCAACAGATCGAACAATTTTGCCGCGTCAACGTACTTTGTTTCAAGGCGAGTGAGCAGCTCAAGAGCGCTCTCCAGATCAGCATCATGAAGAAGAGCCTCGGCCTTGCTTAAAACTTGCTCGAACTCTATTCCCGCCGAGAACGGGCAAGAAAACTCTCTCAACAAAACTTTGTCATCAGGGGAACTCATGCTGCTTCTCCACAGGGAGTATTTCAACTCTACGAATTCATTAAATAATCCAATTGCGCTAATTAGTCAAGCGGCTTTTGACACCGCAACCCGCATAACATCGGCCAACCCGCACCTGCTGCGGAGCAAACGATAATGAAGAGTCGTGTAAGATGACCGCCCACATTGACTCATGCGGGGGGCGTGACTCGATAGGAGGGCCCCACCGCGGGCCACGGCGGCACACCGTAAATGACCAGTTCTTACAGGAGCTAACCATTGACTGATCGAGTAGCATCGGTTACCCTGGTAATACTGCCAGAAAGCGCTGTGCTTTTGGGAAGGTCTTTGGGGGAGCCCTTTCCGAAAATATGTTGAGAAGGCTTGAAGCTGTGGTTCGGTTTTGCGAATTGCCCACTCCTGGCGATCGGACCGGCAAGCTTGTCCTTTCGAACCGGTCTTATGATCTTAATCAAAGAAAATTATGCAGGCATGAATGGAAATGGTTCCCCCGCCAATAGGGTCAGACCTGCGCGTCCGCTCGGACCGCTTTCAATGTGCTTTGGCATAATTCGCCCAAACAATCCCCCTCTTAGTCCGGGAGTGTCTGTACATGATGGATGATTCTGTGTCTCGCGAGGAGTTACTAGCTGAACTCCACCGCATTCGCCAACGAGTAACCGAACTGGAATCCTGGAAGACTCAACATGAATGGGTCTTGGACGTGGCCACTCAATGTGAGGACCAGTTCAGAAGTCTTGCAGAGAATTTAGTCGTCGGGGTTTACCTCATTCAGGATGGGCGCCTCAAGTATGCGAATCCAAAGCTAGCCGAAATAGTGGGATATTCTGTAGAGGAGTTGTTAGCACTCTCCAACTTCATGTCGCTCATTTTCCCCGATGACCGGCCTCTGGTCCTGGACAACATCGAGAAGCGGCTTTCCGGCGAAGTCCCATCGTCTAATTACCAAGCCAGAGTTGTAAGGAAGGACGGCGAGGTAGTTTGGCTGGAAGTCTACGGTTCGCGCATGCAACATAATGGAGCCCCTGCCGTCATGGGAACTGTGCTGGATATTACGGGCCGCATGCGCGCGGAAGTCCTGTTGGAAAAGGAGTTGGACAAATTCCATGCCCTCTATGACCTGGCCGTGGCTATGACCGCGGATCGTGATCTCGATGAAAATCTAACCCTGGTGGTGGAAAAGAGCAGGGAGCTGCTTGGGAGTGACACCGCTTACATTGGTCTGCGTGATGAAGAAGCCGGCCATGTTTATATGCATATCCTATCCGGCGTCCGAACCGAGGAGTTCAAGGCAATGAAGCTGCCGTTCGGAACCGGCGTGGGTGAGACGGTTGCGACGACTCAAGAGGGATTTATTGTTAGGAACTACTTCCGAGAGTTCGAATCATCGCCAGTGCAGGACATCGTCAAGGGAGAGGGCCTTATATCGGGCATCGCCGTTCCGATCCAGATCGGCCAAACCAACCTCGGGGTTTTATATGTTTTTAACCGAACCGAGACCTCGTTTTCCAAATCCGATCTGGACACGTTGTTTCTCTTGGGGAGTCTTGCCGCGGTCGAAATCATTCGCAGGAGGCAGGAAATCAACCTGCGCAAAGCGCACAACGATCTGGAACAAAAGGTGCAGGAACGCACGAGAGAGCTGTTTGACGCCAATGAACAATTGAAACAGGAAATAGTAGTCCGCGAGAAAGCCGAGGACTCGCTGCGTCAAAACGAATCGATGCTTAAGGACATTTTGTCTACTTCTCCCGTGGGCATTGGATTGACCGAAGACAGAATCATAAGGTGGTCGAACGAGGCCTGGATGAAGATGTTCGGCTACGAAAATGAGCTGGAATTTGTGGGGAAGAACGCGGCAATAGTCTATCCGTCCCACGAAGAGTATGAGCGTGTAGGCAATATACTTTACGAACGCCTTAAAACCGGAAGAGTCACATCCGCTGAGGCCACTTTCAAGCGAAAGGACGGCTCACTTTTCAAGGGTCATATAAGGATGAAGGCTCTCTGTCCCCCGGATGTTGACAAAGGCGCTATCGCCGTCATTTCGGACATTTCGGAGAGGAAGCGCGCGGAAGAAGCCCTGCGCGAAAGCGAAGAGCGGTACCGTGCCATCTTCAACAATGCTTCCGTCGGAATCGCCCTGACCGACCCTAGCGGTCGCTGGGTCCAGGTCAACCCGGTCTTCTGCAAAATGCTTGGACGGACTTGGGAGGAGCTACAAGGGCTGACCAACCTCGACATAACCGACCCCGAAGACATAGAAGCGTCGCGCGAGCGATTCCATTCCTTGATCCACGGACACATCGACTCGTATCGATACCAGAAACGCTTTGTCCGGAAGAACGGAAACGCTTTCTGGACCGATGTCTCCGTTTCCGCTATTCGCGATCCGGAAGGCAGGTGTCTAGGCACGGTAGGGGTCGTGGTCGACATTACCGAGAGCAAAGAGGCTCAAAGAGCGCTCCAAGATAGCCAACAGCGCTTGGAGCTTGCCTTGGAAGGAGCTGACCTAGGATTGTGGGACTGGAACATGGTGACAAGAGAGGTCGTCCACAACCAGCGGTGGGCCAAAATGATGGGAATGTCCGCCAACAATACGAAATCGAACTTTCTTGTATGGAAGCAGAAGATCCATCCGGAGGATAAGCGCCACGTGCTGGAAGCGCTGAACTCGCATCTGGCAGGGTCCAAGCCATATTATGAGAGTGAGTATCGTTTGCAGGATAGCAAAGGGGTATGGGCCTGGGTTCACGCTCGCGGCAAAGTGGTTGAACGCGATGAAAGCGGAAAGCCCTTGCGCATGACTGGAACGTCTCTGGACATCACAAATCGCAAGAGAGCGGAACAAGTGCTGCAAGAGAGCGAGAACAAATTCAGGCTGCTCTACGAAAATGCGCCTCTGGGGTATCAGTCCCTCGATGAACATGGTTATTTGGTCGAAGTGAATAAGGCATGGCTGGATCTACTCGGATATTCTCGAGAAGAAGTTATCGGGACTTGGTTCGGCAATTATCTGGCCACAGGACTTAATGAACGTTTCCGCGAGAAGTTCTCCCGACTAAAGGAGTTGGGGATCGCTCGCGGATCGGAATTCGAGATGGTGAAGAAGGACGGTACACTCAAAACTGTTGCCATTGACGGAACATTCGCGAGAGATGAGCACAGTGTTGGTCGGGCGCACTGTGTCTTAATTGACGTAACGGGCCGCAGAAAAGCGGAAAAGGTTCAGCGACGTCTGGCCACCGCGGTCGAACAGGTCAATGAAGGTATAGTCATAACGGATAGCGACGGGGTCATCCAATATGTAAACCCCGCGTTCGAACGTATGACCGATTACTCCCGCGAGGAGGTCTTGGGCCGGAAGACTGCTGAATTGTGGTCTTCCAGTCACTCGGATGAATTCACAGCTGAGTTGAGGTCCACCTTGGAGCGGGGTGAGGTCTGGAGCGGTCGTATCGTTGAGAGGAAGAAAGATGGAACCGTCTATCAAGACGAAACGACCATATCCCCTGTTTTTGATGATTCAGGCCGAATTATCAATTTCGTCGGAGTGAAACGCGACGTAACGGAACAAATTGCCCTGGAGCGCAAGCTCTTGCATGCCCAAAAGATGGAAGCCGTCGGGACTCTGGCAGGCGGGATCGCTCATGATTTTAACAACCTGCTGACAGTGGTTTCCGGGTACACGGAACTGTTGTTAACCGGCCGATCACACGACGATCCGGAATATCCGGACCTTCGAAAGATAGCGGTGGCCGCTCAACGAGGAGCAGAACTCGTCAGGAGTCTGCTGGCCTTCGGCAGAAAGATGGAAGCCAAGCTTCGCCCTGTGAATCTGAACCACTCAGTGGACCAAATCAGGAAACTGATTTACCGGACGATTCCCAAGATGATTGAAATCAAGCTGGATTTAGCTGACGATCTTAGAATTGTCAACGCGGATCCGGCTCAGATTGAACAGGTTCTGATCAACCTCGCCGTAAATGCCAAAGACGCGATGCCGGACGGAGGGAAACTCATCATTGAAACGGCCAACGTAACGTTGGATGCGGAATACTGCAAAACCTATCTCGTTGCCAATCCCGGGGACTACGTTCAGATCACGGTCTCGGATACCGGACACGGTGTGGATAAGGAAGCACTTGAGCATATTTTCGAACCTTTCTATACCACCAAGAAGCCGGGGAAAGGAACCGGACTAGGGCTTGCGATGGCATATGGAATAGTGCAGCAACATGAAGGTCATATCACGTGCTACAGTGAGCAAGGCGAAGGGACCACTTTCAAGATCTATATCCCGGCGATAGAGGCCGAGGTGGTGGCGGACGTGGCCGCGACCCTGGAAACGCCCGCGTTCGGAACCGAGACCATTTTACTTGTGGACGACGAGCAATTCGTCAGGGAGCTGGGAGTCAGGATTCTAAATCTTGGCGGGTACACAGTCCTCACCGCGACCAATGGCCAGGATGCTTTGGAAGTCTTCGCAAACAACATGGACAAAATCTCACTGGTGATCCTGGACCTTATCATGCCGGGTATGGGCGGCAGCCAGTGTTTGCAAGAGCTTCTGAAGCTGAAGCCGGAACTGAAGGTGATCATCGCCAGCGGGTTTTCTCTGGACGGGCCGGCCAAAGAAACCGTTCATATGGGAGCAAAGGCCCTGGTGAATAAGCCCTACAGGGCAAATCAGATCCTAAGGCTGGTTCGCCAGATCCTGGATGCTTCATGACAAGTGGAGTCTGAATCGCCTCGGGCAATAACCCGGCATGTTGTGGTTCGGGGAGAAATCCTCTGTGCCCCTTCTTTATACGGGGTCGCGTTCAAACAGTGAATGGTCTGGTGGATTCGACACGGACCTGAGCAAGCGCAGGTCCGTGGCACCCCGAGGCCGGTCCTGATTGGCTGTTGGGTGCCACTGACCTGGGCACCAGGCCAGTGCTGATCCGGACCGAAGTCATCTTCACCGTTAGAAAGCGAATTCGTATTGGCCGGGGGGGCAAGGAATGGCGAAAATCACCTTCCTTGCAGCGGGGCTTGGGAGGATTTGAGGCCACCGGCGAAAACCGCTTATCAAAGAAGCCCCTATTTTCCCGCCTAAGCGAATAATTGCACATTCCTTCCGATTGGATTTGGCGAAAGACCAACTTTCTATTACAATAGACCGTTGTCCTCATTCCGCTCCCGGTAGCTTACACATCCAGCGTAGCAGAAATGGAGATCTCCATGAAAGACGCGTACAAAACCAAGGCGCAGCTCATCAAGGAGCTGGGAGAGTTGAGACTACGCGTTAAACAAATCGAGGAATCACAAGCGGAGCGCCGACATATTGAGTCCGAACTGCGAAAGAGTGAGGAAAGCCTTAAGGCCTGCCTGAACGCGACCACTGATCTGGCCATGCTGATTGATGCAGAAGGCAAAATAGTCGCGCTGAATAAACAGTTTGCCGACAGGCTGGGAAAGACTGCCGAAGACCTGTTGAGCCGGCCGGTGTTGGATTTCATGGAACCCCAATTTGCCGACCGAAGAAGAGAACAGCTCAACAGTGTAATCAAGACCGGACAGCCCGTCAGGTTTGAAGATGAGAGGGCCGGAAGGGTCGTTGACCACAATTTCTATCCTGTTTGTACCCCACAAGGAAAGGTGGAAAGAGTTGCGATCTTCGCCCGTGACGTAACGGATCACAAAAGGGCGGAAGAGGCTCTGCGTCACAGTGAGGCCCTGCTGAAGAATATTCTCTCTGCGTCCCCGGTGGCCATAAGTTATGTCGAAAAAGGCAGGCTGAGATGGTCGAATCAGGCGATGGCCCAAATTTTCCGGTATCAGTACAAGGCCGAGTACGTGGGCAAGCCGGCAAAAGACTTTTATTCATCCGATGAAGAATACAACCGAGTACTGGAAATATTTAGAACAGGCTTGAAGGACGGTACGGCCGCGGAGACCGAGGCCGAATTCAGGCGCCATGATGGCTCAGTCTTCCCCGGTCATATGAAGATTAGTCCTCTTGACGCCTCGAATCTGGGAAAAGGAACTATTTCGGCAATAGCGGACATTACGGAGCAAAAGAGAGCGGAGGAGGCGTTACGACAAAGCCGTGAGGAATTCCGAAGACTTTACGAGGAATCCAAGCGAGCTGAGGACCTGTATAGATCGCTTCTCAGTTCATCTGCCGATGCAGTGATAGTCTATGACATTGAGGGCAAAGCCCAGTACGTCAACGAGTCTTTCACGCAGATTTTTGGCTGGACCCTCGACGATGTCCGGGACCGTCACTCGCCTCATGTTCCGGAATCGAGACTGGATGAAATCAGAATAATAATTGACAACCTGATACGTGAAGGCGCGCCGCTTAGAGGCGTTGAGACCAAGCGCGTCACCAAAGAGGGTAGGGTGCTGGACATAAGCGCCAGCGCATCTCGCTATCACGATCACGAGGGCAAGCCTGCCGGATTGCTTGTGATTCTGAGAGACATCACCGAGAGCAAGCGTCTGGAAGAACAACTTAGGCAAGCGGTTAAGATGGAAGCGGTTGGACGATTGGCAGGAGGAGTCGCCCACGATTTCAACAACCTTTTGACGGCCATCATGGGCTACACAAATCTGCTGCTGCAACAGATTCCCAGAGACAGCTCACAACACGAAAAACTCGCGCAAGTGTTTCGAGCGGCCGATCGAGCCGCAACGCTCACGGGCCAGCTACTCGCATTCAGCCGGAAGCAGGTGCTTGACGTGAAGGTGTTGGACCTAAACCATGTTATAGCGGGTTGGGAGCAAGTGCTACAGAGGATGATAGGGGAGAATGTCCAATTGACGATGGCCTTGAGCCAGTCCCTGGGACGAGTGAAGGCAGATCCGGGGCAGATCGAACAGATCCTCATGAACCTTGTGGTGAACGCGCGCGATGCCATGCCTTCCGGTGGGAAATTGACCATTGAAACGGGCAATTCCGTTCTCAGCCGCGAATATAGCCAAACTCATCCCGAGGTTGAGCCGGGGCGATATGTTATGTTCTCAGTGAGCGACGGCGGTCAGGGCATGGATGAAAACACTCTTTCACGGGTGTTCGAGCCTTTTTTCACCACAAAAGAAAAAGGAGTCGGCACAGGGCTGGGCCTGTCTACGGTTTACGGCATCGTGAAACAGCACCGAGGTCACATATCGGTCTACAGCGAACCCGGTAGAGGAACCACTTTCAAAGTGTATCTGCCACTGGTTGAACAATCTGTGGAGGAACCCACCGTCATGGGCGTAACGTCCCTCCGGCCGGTGGGACAGGAAACCGTGCTGATTGTCGAAGACGAAGAAATAGTCAGAGAACTGGCCACTGAAGCACTGGACATGCTGGGCTATTCGGTCCTGGCTGCGGGCCACCCTGACGAGGCAAAGACAATTTGTTCGAAACACGGTGGGACAATCGATTTGCTCCTGACGGACGTGTGCCTTCCTGACATGGACGGGAAAAGCCTTTTTGATACGTTGTCCCCGCAGCGGCCGTCAATGAAGGTGTTGTATGTGTCCGGGTACACCGAGAATTTCGTGGTGCATCGCGGGATCCTGGATTCCGGGGTGAGTTTTCTGCCCAAACCGTTCACAGTGGAGGGTTTGGCGCAAAAAGTGCGGGAAGTGCTCGACGCCAATTAGCGAAACCCAAGTCAATTTATACACATTGCCATCCGAAATGCCCGAATACGGCTAGTCTATGTAGGGGCACGGCATGCCGTGCCCTTACGCGGCTTCACGCCATTGGCGCCTTGCCATCCCCGTCACCTACCCGCCTGAACACTGCCCGGTCCGGCCGAGCCTCGGGGAAGGCTGAAGCCAATAGGCATACCTACACCTCCAGCGGAGAGGCGATATCGCCCTAACCTTCGAATCGGCTGCTCATTCAAATTCAGACCGTTCTTTGCGGTTTCGGCGCCTCATCTCTTGCCAACAGGCGAAGGGGCGAGTAAACCAACCAACCCACCGACCGCAGCGGAACCGATGGCAACCAGAGAGTCAAAGCCTGTAGCACCCTTCCATAACAGGGCAGTCAGCGCGACAATAATAAGGATTATTGCCAGCCCGAGGGTGCCGACGACAATTCGGTAAAACCAAACGTCTTTCTCATAGATCCTAATTTCGTCCTTCACGTCCTGGATCGCTTGGTCCAAATCCGTCTTTGTCTGTGTGGCGAGATCCGGGACTGCTGCGACGCGCATTTGCAGATTTTCCAGAGCTTTTATTTCCATCACGGCCCCCTTTGTCTGTAATCGCCGATTTACAGAATCAATTGTCTGACCATCCCTCAGTGTAAGGTACCTCCCGAGTTATTCGGCTGCCCGAAACAGAACACATCGATAGAAATGTTGCCGTAATATTTATCGGTGGTTTCGGTGCAAATAAGTTGCGCAACGACATTAAATTGGAGTGTGGTTCCGGCAAGGCTGACTATTTCTGTCTGCCACCGTAGGTCTCCGAGGGGCCTGGTTTGGGGATCCGTCGTTTCTCCAAATGCCAACGCAAGCCCTCGAACGACAATAAGTACTCTTTTGGTTCCCTCTGTAACCTTGACCCGTATCGGTTTGGGCATCTCTCCGCTATCGATCGACTCGTCAACTCGCGCTATGCCGATCAGGCACATGCCCGGCCTCAGGTCTTCCGCCGTTGCATTTATGTCGTTGGCTTCAGGACTCATTTTGCTTCCCCCCGTGTCGACTAACCCGTACCCGACATCCCGGGAACGGGGCTACGGCCACAGCAAGTTCAATGTGCCGGTCGTTTATTCACATCGAGCGCTCCCTGTTTTTTGGTTACCAATCGCTGTCCCGCGTGGTTCTGAAACGCCGGACGACGGCCCCTGAACGGCCCTGGGCACAGGCGGGGGGGATAGAAAAACCTGCGCCGTGAACAGGTCACCATCCATTCCCTATTCGGGCGGGGGCACAAATCTGCGGCTCCCTCCGGGCGGAGCGACAGATTTACGATTGCCTCCTGAAGGAGGGACATATCTGCGCCCGCCTATAGCCGGTGGAAAGACTCTGTCCTTTTCAGGCAATATTGCCCCGATCTGTCGTTCCAGATCAGCCGCTTCTCCCGCGAGGACTCTTATTTCCTTTTGGACAGGGAGTTCAGGAGGGGGCGTGACCCGCTTAATCAGCTGCAGGCTCTGAACACGTGGGGGCACAGCTTGGGCAGCGGATTCCGAAGGTGCGAAGAGTACCCCGAAGAAAATGCAGGTTAGGAAGAAGACATCCAATTTCCATCCCATGTCCGGGAATCGATTGTTACGGTGATAGATTCTTGTCATTGTTACCTCTGTGCGCATTTGCCGCCTATCCAGCTAGACCGGCTTTGTTTGGTCAGGAACGACCCCAAGCTGCCGTCAAGACGGAGCGTGGGTGGCCGATCCATTTGGCGCTCGCGAAGGTCAATACGAGGCCCCCAGTTGTATCTCGAACGCCAGGACAGGATCAATGGTCCTGTCAGGGTTTATTCCCCAGTTATTGGCTGCAGAAGGAATGTCCCAATTGGGGACGCCCTTGTCGATACAAGCGTAGTTAAACCATTTCCCTGGCTTCCAGTAGGAGACTCGGCCTGCCACCGCCCATCCGTCCAGGAGCTGCCAAACGACTCCCGCCATCGCTTCCCACCCGAGGTCCCTGTTCGGTACAGAGGGAGCAGGATTGGTGAAGGTTGACCCGGGCGGCTCTGCGTAGACCACACTTCCGAAACCCGCGGCCGTGAGATTAGGTCGAACGAAGCCCACCGCATACCCGTTCGAGTTTCTGAAGGCCTGCAAGAAAGATCCCTCCACAATCAAATTGGCGGCCAGAGCGTAGTCCAACTTGACAGCGTAAATCGAGGCATCGGAGATATGGCCGGGGGCATTCACGCCGGATCCGAACCTGTATGCAAGGAGAATCGAGTACGGGTCGAAAAGCCCGAACGCCTGCTGCGGGTTTTCCTGAATAAAAGGCTGCCTGTCGATGAGCACCCCGTGCCTCCTGTCAGGTCCGGGCATGAAACAATAGAAGACCCTTGCCACAAGTGGGCCGTAGCCAACCCCGGCTTCCAACATGTAGCGCCAGCTTTCCCAATACTGTGACCGGAAGACGCTTCCACTGCCGTCGGTGTTCTCCGGTTGGCCAAAAAAGGTACCATCAAGCGATCGTTGAAATCTGTAAACTCGATTGAACCAGTCCAGCTCTGTATTAAAGAAAAACCGCCCGTTGTTATACTTCAGGTAGGCCCACCCTTCCGTGATGTAACGCTCGAAGGTCGGCGTTGAAACACGAGCCACAAGGCCGGGGGCCAATTCAGGACCCTGATGATAGTTGGAGCGCAGACACCCGACGCCGAACTCCAAATCTTTAGAAGAGTAGGCGATCAGCCCAATGTAGTTTTGCGCGCGCAAAGCCCCGGTATCGGAATTGTTCCACAGAACCAGGTTAAGAGGGTCAGGTTGCTCCCAAGCAAAGGTGCCTAGTCCGATTCGCATGCATCCCGGCCCTATGTATGACCAGGCGTACGCGTCATCATCGGTGGGCCAGTGTTTCTTTCTTTCGGTTTCCTCCGGTGTTTCCGCGAGCACACCCTCTGCGAAGAAGGGGTCTTTCTTCTGCGCTTCGTCCCTCTGAGCGAAAATGCTTTTTCCGGTTTGGGGGTCGCCAAAGAGTTCATCTTCAGGGTTAGCCGTGACCCCTTTCTTGTATCTAGGCCAGAGGTGTGGATTGAACCATGACATCACCCCTTTTGGCAGGAACCCAGCCCCGACGAGACAACCCAGAATGTCCGGAACACAGAACCTCTGTTCCAGCATGAGGTATTCTGTCGTCCGATTGTTTGAAAACTGAAGGTTGAAGCCCTTCTGAAAGATCTGCTTTCCGAATCGGATGCTTGCCACAGGGCTGTTGACCTGGACCGACCACAAGGTGAGTTGACCCGGAGAAATAGGCACCAGGGCGCCGGGGGCAGTGCCAGTATTGTAAGCGTTGATGTTGTACCGCGCCTTAAGAATCACCCACTCATTTCCGTACCTTGGCGTGATGGCAAGGGAAAGCGAAGAAAGACTGGCATTGGTTCCGCTGACAAGAAATCCTATGTCCGGGAATGGCCGATTGCCTACCCAAGCGTTGAGAGATGCGAAATTGCCACCTGTGGAACTCGCATCCACATTGTAATCGCCGAAGAAACCTCGACTGCCCAGCTGACCGTAGTACCCGTAAAACCATTGGTTTTCCGCGCCGGACAAATCAAGGCTTTGAGCGAGAGTTGTCCCCCTCCCGAAGACGAATAAGCAGAAAGCTAAGACCAAAACCGATGCGCACCGGGAAAGCATTTGAGCCTCCAGCACAAGGCAGCCGCGTCCAAGCGGGAAAGACTCGTTGAACCCGAATTACGGACCGCACCCCAATGGCAAAGATAGAAGTGATTAAGAAGTGTAGTTAGAAATCCCCCGCTTCGAGCCTAGACGAGTCGAACCAATTATGTCAAGAAAAATAACAGGCTCCTACGCTAATTCTTCAGTCATTTTTGGCTGAGCGCGGCAACTGTCGGTCCTCTTTGATTGTGAGGAGTGAAATCCCGTGTTTCGCGGACAGCAATATCCATTGGTGGGACAGGCGTCCCGCCTGTCTATTGAAATGACGGGAAAGATGCCCGTCCCACCGAAATTAAGATTGCTTCGCTGCGCTCGCAATTGACAGTCTTTCGTCACACTGACTCAATGCTTATGTCGAGGTATGGGGAAGCGCCGAGGCATCCATTCCGTCTCTTTTTTTGTGCAAAGGCCCCGTAGTACCTTGGAAATGCGGGCGGAATATGGCATTCTTGACATATAGGGACTGGAATCATGCTTCTGAAAAAAATTCAAGACCTCGTTACCGGTAAGGGTTCATTGATCTACCTGATTTCCTCGGAAGAGGATCGGGTGGAAAAGCTTGTCGGCGACGCAGTAGAAAAAGCCATGCCAGAGCCGACGGCCGTGTATTCCTGGTCTTGTCTTGACGGCCTGGCTAGAGGCCATGATGTGGTTGAGCAATCGACTGACCCTGTCCAAGGTCTGGCAAGGTTCGTGGGACTCGAGGAACCGGCTGTTCTCATCTTCAAAGACCTCCACCTCCTCGTAGATCACAGCCCGCAATTGATTCGACAATTGAAAGAAGCCGCCCGGCGGTTGAGATCGGGCCGGAACAAGGTCTTCTTTGTTAGTCCCCAGTTGAATCTGCCCGAAGAGCTGTTTCCTTTTTTCAAGGTGGAAGACGTGCCGTTGCCGCGTTTCGAGGAGTTGTCAAAGCTCTTCGACGCATGCCTTGAAGGCCACCCGCACGCAGCTTCGCTCAGAAAGTCGCTCACGCCGGACCTGCGTGACAAAATCGCGCGGGCCGCTTCGGGGTTCACCTGGGATGAGGCGGCGGATGTTTTCCACACTGCGCTGGCAAACCAGGCTTCAATCTCCGGGAAGACAGTGGACCTGGTCCTGCTGGCAAAAGCGGCTTTGGTCAGGAAAAGCGGTATCCTGGAGTTCGTGAACGCTCAGGCTGGCTCCTGGGAGATCGGCGGCCTTGTCAACCTCAAGAAATGGCTGAAGGAACGAAACACCGCGTTCTCCTCCGAAGCGACCAAGAAGGGTTTGACGCCGAAAGGCATTTTGGTCATGGGCGTCAGCGGTTGCGGCAAGAGCCTTTGCATAAAGGCCATCGCGGCCTACTGGAAACTGCCCCTCCTGAGGCTCGACATGGGGCGGCTCTACGACGGGCTCGCGGGTCCACCCGAAGAAGCCATGAGAAACGCGATCAAGACCGCGGAGGCAGTTGCTCCTTGCGTCCTGTGGATAGACGAGATCGAAGCCGGAATCGCGAACCAACAGCAAAAGCAAGGAGGGGGCAAGGAAGCCAGAGTGCTCGCGCTGTTTCTCACCTGGATGCAGGAGAAGACAGCGCCTGTTTTCGTGGGGGCTACGGCAAATGAAGTGGAAGTTCTGCCGCCGGAGATACTCCGCAAGGGTCGTTTCGACGAGCTGTTTTACATGGGGCTGCCGTCCAAGGAAGAAAGAAAGCAGATTCTGACGATTCATATGCGGAAAAGGAATGTGGACCCCGCCAAGTTCGATATGGATTACCTCGCGGCCTCGACCGAAGGGCTTAACGGTGCGGAAATCGAGCAGGGCGTCATATCGGCGATATTCGAGAGCACGTCCCGGAAGGCGGAACTCTCCGAGCACATTCTTGCCAATGCCTTGAGAAACATAGTGCCTCTTTCGAGGACCATGCGGGAGCGTATCCAGAAGATCGAGGCATGGGCCCGCGACCGGGCCATGAAAGCTTCACTTGAGACAATATGATGTTTTAGGTCACGTCGTAACCGATCAGCCACTTGAGGCGGCTGCACAGGACCCCTAATCGTACAGAACCCGGAGAACAGGCACTATCGAATGTTCCCAGGAAGTCCGGGAAAACGATCCTGGATTCCTGCGTTCGCAGGAATGACGAGGGAATATGGTCCGCGATCTCTGCGGCGAGAGATTTCTCTCCATCTTCATGAGGTAGCTGCATGAAAGTGGCTGATCATGCCTTCCAGTGATTTATCCTTGACTCTAGCCGCCGTTATATTATTTTATTAAGCAATGCATTAAAGGACCCCGTTGATAAAAGCGGGGCTTATTCCGTTTTATTGCTGGTTAGAGGGTTATGTCTTCTTTCGCTTTCACTGGGATATGGTTGCTTGTGCTGGGTTTTTTGTGGCTCGTTCCGATGGCCGAATGGACCTGGGCTCAAGGTAAAGCTTCGTCCGCCAGAGACCTTCGTCTGAGCCACGTCGCGCCAACGGACCTCGAAGACTCGGAGACCAGGCTCTGGGACAAGATAGAGGCGCTTCTTTCGGGTCCAGTTGGGAGTTCCGAAGGTCTGAACTCGCATTCCGAGTCGGCGATAAAGATCCCGCTCAAAGCCGGACGCAATCTCCGGGACCTCTCAGAACCCACATTCAAAGACTTTCCCTGGAGACAATTGGTCCCGGGAATCAGGTCGTTGCGACCTCTCAACGAAGGGTTGACCAAACTCGCGTCCCTTAATCCAAGCGTGCCGGCCGCCAATAAGGGAGGGGCGACACTGCTGGACTTCTGGGAAGGCTTTTCATTGCCGGGTCGTCTCGTAGGTGATCCGGTACACCTGTTCTCAAAGTTTGTGATCGAGGTTGACCGGGGCCGCTACACCGTCAGCCTCTACGGTATGAGAAACGGTGAGGACAAGAGCCTGCTTTTTACATGCAGGGCCGGCCTGGGGTCTTCCGAATATCCCACGCCCCGCGGGACCTATTACCTACTGCGAATCTTCGACGATCACCCGATATGGATTCCACCCCCCGACCGAGACTGGGCGTGGGGTCAAATGCCTAGCCGGTCCGTGTACGGAGGCCACATGATGCCGCTGTTCATGAAAAGGGCCGGCAAGAACTTTGACGACAAAAACGGGGATGTAGTTGAAGACCTGGATTGGGTGGCGCCTCCGATGCAAATGGTGGATTCGGGAGGCTACCGTGTCCACGGGACAGATTCGCCGTGGAGCATAGGATCTGCCCAGTCTCACGGGTGTATCAGACTGCTGAACAGCTCGGTGCAGAGGCTTGCGGATACGCTAAAGATGTACGTGGGAACCACAACCAGAGGCGAGACCCCAAACGGGAAATTCATCACTCTGGCTCGCCCGGTGAAGATCGTCCTGTATTAATTGGAGGGGACAGCGGGCGAATCGTTGGCGCCCACTGCAGGAAATTTGGGTTCCCTCACCCGATGACAATTGACGAGGCCAGGCCTGGCTTTAGCCAATGCCACTTGTTTGACAAGGCATTGGCATCAGGTATTCTTGATTTCGACGCTCTCGACAAAGTGCCACTGAAAATTTAATACACCGGCCGTTTTGCTCGCTTTCGCCACATCTTTCGGGTTGAGAAAGGCCCGTGCCTTATCCATGTCGTGGACCTCGAGAATAAAGAAAGCAATGTTCGAATCCTCAACCCCACGCCATAGATACTTCAGATACATCCCGGCTTCACGCTGTGCCCGGGCGTCGGCTTCCATTTTCGCCTTCCACTTCGAGAAATCTGCCACTTGAATGCGACAGTGCATGTAGATCATTGGAACCTCCTACGGCCGATGCCTAATGGGAGGTGCGAGCGGCGCCCGATAGCTCCCCGGCTCCTGCAAGAGTTGTGACCAGTTCGTTATTATTTTCGCAAAACATTTTATGTGAGCTGTCATTGCGAGAAGCGAAGCGACGAAGCAATCTCTCGTCGCTGAGATTGCTTCGGGCTTGACGCCCTCGCAATTGTACGTGTCAAGTAATTCGTGGACAAGACTCGAGGAATTCTAGGGGAGTTTTCCCCCCTAGGGCTTGATGCGGTCTTAGGTTGTTGTAGTAGTAGATGTACTGTTCGAGTTCCTTTTTGAACTCTTCTTCGCTTTCAAAG
>JACRDF010000023.1 GCA_016212925.1 Desulfomonile tiedjei | reverse complement strand
TGCGCCTGAAAGCGGGAAATCACCGGATATTTTTCGGTATTCCCGGAGAACAATACTCTAAGGAGATAAACCTGACCTTAGAGGAAGGAGAAACGTATCTCCTGCACTATAAGCCCAATTACCGGCTTTATAGATCGGGGCGGGCGGCGTTTGAGTTGGGCGTCTATGGGTATAGCGCGTTTTTAAATAAAATTTGATCTTTTTAGGATGAGGAGGAAGGGGGCTGGCAGAAGAAATGAAAGGCCTGCCCCTTTTAGTGCTCGGTCTTTTTAAGATGCGGGGCAGGATGCTTTACCTCCGAGGGAGGGGTCTCTATCTGCAATTGAAAAATTACGCCCCAGTCCGGGGTCTCCCGGTTCAGGCCGATGGGAAAGGTGACCCCGGCCTCCAGCAAGAACTTCCGGCAATCTGATAGCCTTTGCGGATGCCGAGAGCAACCCGTAAAGTGGCAAAATCCCGCTCCTTCCCTACTCGCGTTTCCTTATCTGCTTTTCTTGTGGTTATGCAGGGAAAAGAAGGAACCCCAAGATGATGCCAGGAAGACGCAAGGTCCTGGAAACCTGGCAACCGGCGTTAATCTGAGGGATAACAGCCTGCTTAAAAGGAATAAAGCACAGTAACCACCGGAGTGAACTTCCGATTGTTGAACTTGCCCACCAGGTCGAAGGCTACACCCGCGGCCAGGGCCAATTTGTCCGTGGCCACGTATTCGATAGCCGGCTGCACCCCCAACAGCGTAACGGGAGATTGAAAACCCAGGGTCGTATAAATATTGGACCAGGTCCAGCTACTATACATCTCCATCAATAAGATCCATTTCTTGTCCTTGGTAAAGGGATATTCCGCGGCCAGGTTGAAGTTCACCCAATCGTGGTTGCGGACGTTTTGGGGGTTGTCTTCTCCACGGATCTTATAGATATTGACGGGATTATTCATCCAAATTTGGCTATGCACCAGAACCGGTTTCAAGTATTTGAACAGATTGACCCCGGTGGTGAAGGTTAGCGAACCGGTGCCGATGGCGTCCTGAAGCAAACGCCCCGGATTGAGGCGGGAGGCGTGGCCGGTGGGAATGGTGGCAAATCCCGCCACCGCGCTGACCGCGGGCAGGTAATCGCCCTCCGCCGCCAAGTTGTATTTGCCGATCAGCGTCATATCCCCGATGCCGCTGTAACTGGCGGAACGCTCGCCATTGGGGCCGGCCAGGTTCGGGTTCACGTTTTTGGCCCAGTTGGTAAGGAAGGGAATGATGGCATATACCTCCAGGTCTTTGGCGAGTCCGTAAGCGAATTTAACCGGCATGTACAAGGTGTAGAAATCCCCGCCGGCGCTGATATACCTCCAGTTGGGGGAGTAATTTCCCATATAGAAGGACAGAGCCCAAGTGACCTGCACGGAGAACTTGCCGGTATCGATGGGCAGACAGGCGTCAGTGACAACGGGACCGCAGGTGGCAGGAGCCCCCTCTTTCTTTTTTTCAGCTTCTTCTGCCGCGGCCATCGCAACTGCCGGTTTTTCCAGCAGGAGGGGCACACCCACTTGCGCCCCCGCCGGCACTACCGGAATCAGCCCTGCCAGCAGGCAAACCGAAATAAGGCAAGTCAGAAATGTTTGGACGTGGATTTTAACCTTAAAATTATGCATCATCTTGCCAAGCTCCCCTTTTTCTTAATACCAAATGTACGCGGCGTTGCCCAGGTTACTTTCCGGAAGGATATCCTGGATAGGAATCTCCAGGAATTCTGGAATTGAGACTCACTCTCATACTTGATTCAAAAAAATTTTCTGCTTTTATTTATTTCCCCGGCACTGGGAACAGTATCCATAGATTTCCAGCCGGTGTCCCACCGTTTTAAAGCCGTTGGCCCGGCCTATCCGCTTTTCCGCCTCTCCCACCGCCGGGTCCCTAAACTCTATGATCTTGCGGCAACTTAGACATCGCAGGTGGCAATGGTGCTCATGGCCATAGATATGCTCATAGTGCATATGGCCATCCTCATAAAAGACTTCCTGCACCAATCCGCTCTCCACCAGTAAGGGTAGCGTCCGATAGAGCGAG
Source organism: Desulfomonile tiedjei (assembly GCA_016212925.1). Taxonomy (NCBI): domain Bacteria; kingdom Pseudomonadati; phylum Thermodesulfobacteriota; class Desulfomonilia; order Desulfomonilales; family Desulfomonilaceae; genus Desulfomonile; species Desulfomonile tiedjei. Next base: position 1,019 of record JACRDF010000023.1, on the reverse strand, counting down.
GCCCGGGAGATGCGTTGGCCTTTGGTCCTAAGGCGCATATGAAGTTCATCCATATCAAAATGGTTGTGCTCCGCGAACACCTCCGTCAAAATGGCCTCCCGCTCTGGGGTTAGACGCATTCCTTTCCGGGCCAGAAATTCTTGGAACACTTCCCGTTCGGACTTCATAATTGAGACTGAAAATCAATTTCAGAAAAAATTACCAGAGCCGTCTTGGGCTGTCAAACTTTAATTTTCGCTATCCACCTCAGAAATTTTTTTGGTTTGCCACTTGATTAATGTTATATAAATAACTATCAATGAAATAGATGTTGCAAATATGTGGCTAATATTTTCCTATACCGTTCCGGCAAAGAATCCCAATGTCCGGGTGAAAGCCTGGCGGCGGCTCCAGGCGGTGGGGGCGGTGCAGTTGAAAAGCTCCCTTTACGTGCTGCCTTTCAGCGAGGCGAACTACGAGCACCTCCAGTGGCTGGCCCGGGAGGTGGAGGATCTGGGCGGGGAGGCGGTGTTCTTCCACTGCCCAGCAGTGGAAAACCTTACCGAAGCAGAGATCAAGGCTCTATTCGGCAAGGCCCGGGATGAGGACTATTCCCGGCTGCACGAAGAGGTGCAAATCTTGGCCAAAAGCCTAGAAGCCGGAGCCCTGGACCAGGAGGAAAAGGCCAGGGAACTCCAAGCCATCCTGAAAAAATTCACCAGAAAATTCCAGGCCATCCAGGAGATCGACTTCTTCCCCACCGGCCAGGCGGAGCGGATGGCTATGCTCCTTGCTTCCCTGGTCGACCGGCTTAAAGTACTGACCGGCGAAGAGCCGGGCCACGAGTCCTCGGCGGTTCTGAAAAAAGAGGATTACCAGGGAAAGACCTGGATTACCCGCAAGCGGCCCTACATCGACCGGCTGGCCTCTTTCTGGCTGGTCAGGCGCTTCATCGATCAGGAAGCCAAGCTTGCCTTCATCTCTCCCAAAGGGGAGATGAAAAAAAATCCCGGGCTGATTCACTTCGACATGGCCGGCGC
>JACRDF010000022.1 GCA_016212925.1 Desulfomonile tiedjei | reverse complement strand
CGCGTCTCGCGGGATTTCCTGGGTTCCCGCCTTCGCGGGAACGACGGGCGTTATAACGCTCTTGAAAAGTAGGCCCCGTAGATACGATCTGAAGACCAGATTGATTATCTTCTGGCCAAATGGACATTACTTTTGGCAACCGGTATAGCTCGCGGCGCATGAGCGGGACATTTTTGGGGAACCTTTAATTCATCGTGCTCTCTAATTAAGAAAACACGCTGCTTACAAAATGTTTCCCGATAACGATTACGCAACCGATAGAGCCTGTTAAATTGGAGTACGCAGGAAGGGATATGAAATATTACCCGATGTGGAGTGCTTGATGAAACCTGGCGCAAGTCTTCTGAGCGATGGGCGATGCACGTTCTGTGTCTGGGCGCCGTTCGCGGACGAGGTGCGGGTTCATATTGTCGCTCCCATTGACCGCGTCATACCCCTTACCAAGAGTACCCGAGGCTATCACCACGGGCTGGTGGCCAACGTGGAGCCGCAATCGCTCTATTTTTATCAGCTCAGCGGGCGTCCGGAACGGCCCGATCCCGCTTCACGCAGCCAGCCCCGAGGCGTGCACGGTCCTTCTGAAATCGTCGATCCCGAGTTTCTTTGGAGGGACGAGTCGTGGCCCGGAATTCCTCTTATTGACTACGTGCTTTATGAGCTGCATGTAGGGACCTTCACCCGTGAAGGGACTTTTGACGCGATTATTCCCTACCTGGATGGGCTGAAGGACCTCGGGATCACCGCGATCGAGCTTATGCCGGTGGCCCAGTTTCCCGGCGATCGCAATTGGGGCTATGATGGCGCTTACCCTTATGCGGTCCAGAATTCTTACGGCGGCGCTCAAGGACTGAAAAGGCTTGTGGAAGCCTGCCATGGGCACGGGTTGGCCGTGGTCCTGGATGTGGTTTACAACCATCTTGGCCCGGAAGGCAACTACTTGGCCGAGTTCGGACCGTACTTTACCGATCGTTACAGGACGCTGTGGGGAGACGCGATCAACTTCGACGGCCCGCATAGCGATGAAGTTCGGCGATTCTTTATTGACAATGCCATTTTTTGGGTAACGGAATTCCACATAGATGCTCTACGAATAGACGCGATACACGGAATTTTTGACTTTTCCGCTCGCCATATTCTTGAGGAGTTGGCCGCGGCCGTGCATGAGCGGGCCGACCAGCTAAACCGAAGAATACATGTAATTGCCGAGAGCGATCTTAACGATTCGCGGGTTATTCGCTCGCGGGACGTTGGCGGGTACGGGCTGGACGCTCAATGGAATGATGACTTTCATCACTGCATCCACACACTCCTGACCGACGAACGTGCAGGCTACTACTCGGATTTCGGCGAATTCCAACATCTTGTCAAAGCATTCCGGGAAGGATTTGTATACTCGGGACAACATTCCTCCTACCGATTGCGCGGCCACGGAAACCCCTCGGCAGGGGTTCCGCGCCATCGATTTGTGGTATTCGCACAAAACCACGATCAGGTCGGCAACCGGATCAAAGGGGATCGCTTGAGCGCCCTCGTGAGCCTGGAAGCTCTCAAGCTTGCCGCGGGGGTGGTGCTGCTGTCGCCCTTTATTCCGCTGTTGTTTATGGGTGAAGAATATAGGGAAACAGCCCCTTTCCCCTATTTTGTGAGTCACTCCGATCCGGATCTCGTCGAGGCAGTACGACGCGGCCGCAAAGAGGAATTCGCCTCATTTCAATGGACGTTGAATCCACCGGATCCACAGGCCGAGACCACTTATCTGAGCGCTAAACTCGATCATGAATTGGCTCGCAAGGACCACCATCGGATCCTTTATGAGTATTACAAAGATTTAATACGGGTTCGTAAAGGTTTGCGGGCCCTGATCTATGGTGGAAGTGACCCAATGGAAATTAGCGGGTTCTATCGCGAGCGGACACTAATCTTGCGTCGCCGGCACGATCTCGAGGAAGCGGTCGCCATCTTTCACTTTTCCAACACCTTGTCCGATTTTCTTCTTCCATTGCCTGCCGGTTCGTGGGCCAGGGAAATCGATTCCTCGGAATCCAACTGGGGCGGTCCGGGTAGCACGGTGCCATCAGAGGTCATTTCTGAAGGTGAGTTGTCACTTCGGCTCAATCCGTATTCTATTGTGCTGTTAAGACGCAATTCGGAGTGTGTGGCTTGATGCGTATCCCTGTTGCTACCTACCGGCTCCAGTTCAATCCTGCTTTCGGGTTCCGCTCGGCCAAGAAGATTATCAAATATCTTACCCGGTTAGGCATATCCGATATCTATGCCTCACCCATTTTCAGAGCGAAGAAGGGAAGCCTTCACGGGTACGATGTGGTTGACCCCAATCAACTCAATCCTGAACTGGGCACTACCAAGGATTTTGCGCTCCTCACGGAGGAAGCGCGGAAAAACGGGTTGGGATGGGTCCAAGATATTATTCCGAATCACATGGCCTTTGACAGCGAAAATGAGATGTTGATGGACGTGCTGGAAAAAGGCCAAGGCTCCGATTACTTCTCGTTCTTTGACATTGACTGGGACCATTCATACGAAGGCCTCAGAGGGAGGGTTCTCGCGCCGTTTCTCGGACGATTCTATGGCGAGTCTCTAGAGGACGGGGAGATGAAGCTCATCTACGGGCCAACCGGTCTGATGGTGCGCTACTATGACTTCGCCTTACCGGTAAGAATCGAGTCCTACCACAAGGTTTTCTCTCGGCTCTTGGCACCGCTGAAAAGCAAGCTCGGCGAAGACAACCCCGGTTTTGTAAGGCTGCTGGGAGCGCTTTACGTTTTGAAAACCCTTGCATCCGAAGAGGAAACAGCGGATCGCAACATTACGATACAATTCATTAAGCAACTCCTGTGGAACGAATATTCGCACAATCCTGATTTCAAGAAGTTGATGAACAGGAATGTGCGGATTCTAAACGGACGCGCGGGCAAACCGGAGACCTTCACTTTCCTGGATGATTTGCTCGTTTCCCAGTTATTTAAGTTGTCGTACTGGAAAGTGGCAACCAAGGAAATAAACTACCGACGGTTTTTCAATATTAACGATTTGATATCATTGAGAGTGCAAGATGAAGAGGTATTCGACCGTACCCATCAACTCGTGTTCGACCTTCTTAACGCCGGCGCGATTTCGGGGTTAAGGATCGACCATTTGGACGGGCTGTACGACCCGGCCGGCTATTTGCACCGGATACGGGAAAAGGCTCCGGCCACCTACCTGATCGTAGAGAAGATACTGGACCTCGATGAGGACCTCTGCGAACCCTGGCCCGTGCAGGGCACAACCGGCTATGATTTCATCAATTATGTCACCGGGTTGTTCTGCGATCGAAAGAACAGCAGGACGTTTAATAGAGCGTACGCCAACTTCACGGGATTTCGGGGCGAATTCTCAGAGTTGGCCCGGGAAAAGAAAAAACTGATCATCGTGGAACACATGGCCGGAGACGTTAACAACTTGGCTCAATTGGTAAGAAGCATTTCCAGCCGGGACCGGCACGGCAGGGACATAACCATGTACGGCCTTCGTAGGGCGATAATGGAGGTTTTGGCAGCGTTCCCGGTGTACCGAACATACGTCGATCAGCGAGGCCTTGGCGAGAGTGACCGAAAATACATTCAAGATGCCATTGACGCTGCTACAGCCGTGAATCCGGCATTGATAAATGAATTGAAGTTTGTCAGGCGATTCCTGCTCTTGCAGTTCCCGCCGTACTTGGGCGAAGAAAATAAGAGAGAATGGCTGCAATTTGCCATGAGGTTTCAGCAGTTCACGGGACCACTCATGGCCAAGGGATTCGAAGATACCACGCTCTATGTTTACAACAGGCTGCTTTCTCTGAATGAGGTAGGAGGGAAACCGGATCGCTTCGGCTGTTCGGTAAAAAAATTTCACAGCTTCAACAGAAAAAGGCAACGCCGCTGGCCTGCTTCCCTGAATGCCACCTCCACCCACGACACCAAGCGCGGAGAAGACGTGCGGGCCAGAATCAATGTCTTGTCCGAAATCCCCCTGGAGTGGGAACAGAATCTCAGGAATTGGAACCGAATAAACAAAGCAAAGAAAGAGCGGGTCAAAGGCACCTACGTTCCGGACAAGAATGACGAATACTTCCTTTACCAGACCTTGTTGGGGGCCTTTCCCTTTTCGGAGGAGCAGTACGTCGAATTTGTCGCCAGGATCAAAGAATACATGATCAAAGCGGTCAGAGAAGCCAAGGTACACACCGAATGGATTCAACCGGATACCGCATACGAAGAAGCATACCTTGCCTTTCTGGACAGAATCCTGGAGCCTTCAGACGACAATGCCTTTTTGAAGGAATTCAGGCCGTTCCAAAGGAAGATATCGCATTATGGGGTGCTGAACTCGCTCTCTCAAGCCTTGATCAAAATCACCGCGCCTGGCGTACCGGACTTTTATCAAGGGACTGAACTGTGGGACCTGAATCTTGTTGACCCTGATAACCGAAGGACGGTAGACTTCGAGACAAGAGCGGCATTGCTGGAAGACTTAAGAAGCCGGGCCACGGAAGACCAGCGCAAATTAATACATGAGCTGCTCGCTAATGTTGAGACAGGTAAAATTAAGCTGTTTCTAGTGCACCGGGCCTTGCAAGCAAGGAATGATTCCCTGGACACATTTCAAAAGGGGCGCTACACCGCGTTGCGGACTTACGGACGTTTCGAACATAACATTGTCGCGTTTGCCCGAAATTATGCGGACAAATGGTCGGTGACAATAGCCCCGAGATTTCTCTGCGAGGTGGTGCCCGACGGGGATTTCCCTCTGGGCGATCGCGTTTGGCAGGACACCGGCGTGCTCCTTCCGGAACACTGTGCTCGGTCGTTGAGTAATGTGTTCACACAGGACGTGATTTCAGTTGATAATGTGTTGTCCGTGGGCCAAGCCCTGAAAGATTTCCCCGTGGGGCTACTCATCGGCAAAAGCTGACCCCGCACGCTCCGTTAGATGTGGCGTCCTCCAGAGGAAGCCGCACCGGTCAGTGAATTCGTACAGGAGACAAAATGGCCTCAGATAATGATCAAGTTGGACCTTTTATCGCAAAAGACTGTGCGTTAGTCGGCATAGCTACGGGAATGCGCGCCCAGAATTTGCGCGAGCTTCGAGATCACCTGTCCGGGATTCACCCGGGCAGCATTTATTATCATTTCTGGGGGGCCCTTCTAAGGCCCAGATTTGATGACCCGCAGTACAACAACGATTTTGCCGTCTGGTGTCATTACGCGCTTCATGACGATCCCCTCGCCGAGCGGCTTGCAGTAATTGATCCCACTGATTTCGAGGATCTCGAATCACTGCGACAGGAGATGATAGAGGTTATAGAGGAGCGCCTGGAAGAAATAGAGAGAATCCCGTGGTCGGAGCGGGACCGTCAATTTCATTTTCTTCGCTCTCAGATTGTGGTGTTTGACACGGGAATGCAGATTCAGAGGCCGGAGGACTTGGTCGAGGTTGTCCCTAGGTTGCCGGTGGGCAGTATTTTCTACCATTTTATTGATGCGAGGCGCCGAGAGCCCATTCGGATTGACGATTTTCGCGTTTGGCTGGAAGGATTTGCGGACGTGTATGCGGATTTGCAGGACCGTCTTGCAGCTATAGACCCCTATTTTATGACCTTGACCAAATTGCGTCAGGAGCTGGCTTCCGTGTTTGAAGATTATTTTGGGAAGGTGTCCGCATGAGTGCTATCCAGGATTACGCACCGGTGGTTGGAGACGATGTAATTTATCATCTTCGCCAGCTTGCAGAGCCACTTGGAGGCCTCAAGGTGGTGCACGTAAACTCCACTCGCATCGGTGGCGGCGTTGCCGAGATTCTCCAGAAGCTTGTGCCGCTGAAACAAGACCTGGGGCTTGATGTTCGGTGGGAAGTTATTCGAGGAGAGGAGAAATTCTATCAATGCACCAAGGCTTTCCACAACGGATTGCAGGGAAACCAAACCCCTGTCGCTGATTACTTACTGAAGGTATATGAGGAGACCAACGCGCAGAATGCTGAAGAACTCAGGCCGATTTTGGAAGAAGCGGACATGGTGTTCATCCATGACCCACAGCCTCTGCCGCTTCTGCGGTCGTGTCCCAACCGTAAAGGAAAGTGGGTCTGGCGCTGTCACATTGACCTCAGCCATCCTTATCGGCCAATTTGGAAGTACCTTCGGCAATTCGCCCAAGAGTACGATGCCAGTATCTTTTCCCTGCCTGACTTTGCCCAACCCTTGCCCCATGACCAATACCTGATTTGTCCCAGCATAGATCCATTGAGCGATAAGAACAAGGACATGCCCAAAGGCGAGATTCGCAAAGTTCAGCAAAACTTCGGGATCGACCGTGAAAGACCGACGATGCTCCAGGTATCACGGTTCGACCGGTTCAAGGACCCGTTGGGGGTAATAAAAGCGTTCAGATTGGCAAGGGTCTTTACGCCCTCCTTGCAGCTCGTACTTGCAGGTGGGGAAGCCACCGACGACCCCGAGGGCAGCGCTGTCCTGGCCGAAGTCCATGCTGAAGCCAACGACGACCCGGACATTCGCATCCTGATGTTGCCGCCGGACGCGCATCTCACTGTAAACGCCTTGCAGCGGTCAGCCGATTTCCTGGTCCAGAAATCCGTCAAGGAAGGCTTCGGGCTTACTGTCACCGAAGGGCTTTGGAAAGGTAAGCCGGTGATAGGTGGAGATACGGGCGGCATCCGTCTCCAGGTGGTGAATCATCATACCGGCTTTCTGGTGGCTACGCCGGAAGGAGCGGCTTTGCGCATCAGGTATTTCTTAAGGCACCCCGAAAAGGTTCGAGAAATGGGCCGAAAAGCCAAAGAGTTCGTACGGGAGAATTTTCTAATAACTCGAAATCTCAGGGAGTACCTTAGCCTCATGATGGGGCTTGTTTACGGTGACGAGGACAGGATAGAGCTTGAGAAAAAAGCAAAATGGTGTCCTACCGAGTCATCAATCATGGGTTCTTCGCGGACTTCCTGACCTCGGCAGGCCGGAGCTTTTTCAGGAAAAGCAGGCGTATGTAACGCGCAGAATGCCTTCACCGCCGAGTCCATGAAAGCCAATAGCCGAAAAGCTTCTTGATGAACGGTGTCAGCCGCGTGCGGTTATAGGCGTCCGCTGTCTGTTTCACCGCTTCGGCCTGCGTCGGGTACGGGTGAATAACGCCGGAAATGGTCTTTAGTCCCAAGTTACCCTGCATCGCGAGACTGACCTCACTGATCATTTCCCCGGCATGAGATGCAACTATTGTTGCCCCCACGATCCGATCGGTGCCTTTCCTCACATGCACCTTGACAAAGCCTTCTTCCTCTCCGTCTGCAATGGCTCGGTCCACTTCGCTCAGACGCCTCATGAATGTTTCCACATGGATACCCTTTTTCAGCGCGTCCTTTTCGTACATTCCGACATGAGCAATTTCAGGGTCCGTATAGGTGCACCAAGGCATTGTCAACGCGCTCAGTCTCTTGGAGCCCTTGAAAAGCGTGTTTTGGATGACAATCCTCGCCGCGGCGTCGGCCGCGTGGGTGAATTTGTGGCTCATGCAAACATCTCCGGCGGCATAGATGTTCGGGTTGGTAGTCCTAAGGTGGTCATCGACTTCCACGCCTCGCCTGAGGTCATATTGGACCCCTGCCTTTTCGAGGTCCATATCTTCCACGTTGGGCGCTCGCCCCACGCCTATTAGTATCTCATCCACCGCGACGGATTCCGTCTTGCCGTCGCTCTCAAAACTGATGATCTTTTCACCGTTACTGACCCTCACGTCCCTGACCGCTGATTTGAGAATCAGCCTTACACCTTCCCTTAGGAACGTGTTTTGGATTATGTCGGCGGCATCCGCGTCTTCCCGATCCAGTATATGGGCATTCTTGTGAAGCAGAACCACCTGGCTCCCCAGGCGCTGAAACGCTTGAGCCATTTCACAGCCTATGGGTCCGGCGCCCAGGACTGCCAAACGAGGGGGGCGTTCGGTAAGCGAGAAGACTGTCTCATTCGTGAGGAACCCTGCCTCGGCAAGACCGGCAACCGGCGGGTGCACGGCTCTGGCTCCTGTGGCTATTACAGCTCGTTTAAACCTCAGGCTCTTACCTGCAACCAGCACGCTGTCCGGTCCTGCAAACCTGGCGTGCCCGAGGAACACGTCCACACCCAGGCCTTTGAAGCGATGTACGGAATCGTTGTGACTGATACGAGCCCTCAGACGTCGCACGCGTTCCATGACCGCGGGAAAATCTACCTCAGCGTCTCCGGGGACCTTTATTCCATAATTGCCCGCGTTCCTGATCGCACTGTACACCCTCGACGACCCGATCAGACATTTTGACGGCACGCATCCCACATTCAGGCAGTCCCCGCCAAGGAGAAAAGACTCGACGAGTGCCACTCGTGCCCCAAGTCCGGCCGCGCCCGCGGCCGTAACAAGCCCTGCCGTTCCTGCTCCTATGACCACCAGGTTGTACCGATTCGCGGGCTCGGGGTTGACCCAGTCAGCAGGGTGCACATTTGCCACGAGTTCCCGGTTGTATTGATCGTCAGGCAGGACGGATACGACATAATTTGTGCGATGGGTGTTTTTCACGAAGACCTCCTGTACCAATTTTGCCGCGAGTACCTGTTCAAGCGACATCTGCTAACCAAATGGTTGTCAATTGACTTGGCCGGCGCCTTTTTCGTTCAATACCCAATCATAAGCAAGGTAAATAATTTCGTATTTGCCGGCCTCGAGGAACTCCTTGTCCCGGCCCTTGAGGGAACTGCCCAGGAATTTCAGGACGGCCCTTTCCGATGGCCCCCGGTCTGTGAACTTATCGGTCCCGTAATTCTTGATGAAGTCTTCTCCAAACCATTTAAAAATAGACGACAGATAAACATAGCCTCCGGTTCCATCAATTCGGAACTTATCAGGATCTTTGAGAAACCGCATGGTCTGATCGCTGAGCTGCAATTCGAGCTTTGCGCCTGTGAAGGGTTCGTTCCTTAGCGGAGGGCAGCCCATTGCTGCGCAAACGAGGGCCAAGTGAATGCGGGGCTCGTCAAATTTCGAGCGAAGCGTGTCATGCTCAATGCCATCGAGGGTCATTTGTCGCCCCATGACCTTGAACTGAAGCTTATCCCATACCCCCGGAATCTGACGTATGCTGTTTTTTGGAAAACGGAATGAAGACAACAGGCCGGGTTTGATAGGGTAATGGTCGACGATCGCACGAAGTGTCAACGCGTTATACGCGTTTATCCAAAACGCGATCTTTTCGCTGTCATTCCATTTGTCGTAAGTTGAGGGGGTCAGGTCCGCGATCCTCTGCACGAACGCGTCCAGACGGCCTCGATGCTCCTTGAGCGCGGCGTAATTTACCATCCCGCGATCATCAACGTAGGCGGCCAGAATCTCGGCATAATCTTCGTAGGAAAAAGGTTTTTCCGCGGCTGTCGCTCCGGGCGCGGCAACTAGAAGAAATGCCACCGCGATGCCAACCGGTGTATAGAAGATGGTCAGATGCCTTGCAATAGTGTCTTTCTCGAAGCTCATTGGAACTCCCCCGCAATTCCCCCCTATAATGCAATCTACTCCAAAATTTTGCACGGGCAATAACGACAAACTAAAAAGTATCTGCAAAGCAGTCTGGGGTTACTCAAGTTATGCCAGTTACCACCATTTTTTGATCTTTTGCACAGCTCGTGCTCCAAGAGAACCGGTAGGGGCCAGAGCCTGCTACGGACCGCGATCCGGGGTCCCCGCCAGCCCGAACTACTTGATTTGTATCCGAAAAATGTGCCGGCACGGAGGCCGGCACCTACGAATTTCCAAGAGGCGCATTTCGTAATCGGACACTATTCTTGACGCTTGCTATATGTCTAGGTGCATGCACCGATTAACCTTTCCTTGGTCGACGGCACACCTGCACCACGCGGAATACAATGAAGTACGGCAGGGTGGGAGAAAAACCTTTTCAATCGGTTCTGCGCTTAGTAATTTAGTAATTTCCAATCGGAACCAGCAATCATTATTGAGCTTGATCTAAGAGAGGACACTGTGAAGAATTTCTTTTATCCGTCGTCGGTGGTGGTAGTAGGCGTTTCCACGAGGCCGTACAATTTGGGGAAGGAAATCGCTAAGAACCTTTTCGAGTTCAAATACACGGGCGTGATACATTTTGTCGGCCCACAAGGCGGAATTCTGCTTGGGCGGAAGATCCATCCTTCACTGGAAGACATCACCGAACCTGTTGATCTTGCGGTCATCCTGACGCCCGCAAAAACGGTTCCCGACATCGTGGAGCAGTGCGGCCGCAAAGGCATACAGCGAGTGGTGATCGAAAGCGGGGGCTTTGGCGAATTCGATGGGGGTGGCAAGGAACTCGGCCGGAAGCTCAAGGCTATCGCCCAAGAGTACGGTATCCGTTTCATCGGACCCAATTGTATTGGGATCATGAACTCCGCCAATGGGTTGGCAACCCCATTCTCTCCTATGCACAATGTTTTTCGCCGCGGAGGGGTCGGGATAATAGCGCAGAGCGGAGGGGTGGCTTTGACGCTGCTAAACATGTTCGATTCGGAACAACTGGGATACAGCAAGTTCGCGGCTATTGGGAACAAGCTGAATAGCGATGAAAATGACGTGCTGGAATATTTTATCGAAGATCCCGAAACTAGTATTATTTGTCTGTACCTCGAATCCATCAATGATGGGAGGCGCCTCACCGACATAGCCCGCGGCTCCGCCAAACCGATTGTCGTGCACAAAGCAAATACCGGATCTCTCAGCACGGTCATTGCTCAGTCGCACACAGAGGCCTTGATCAATGACGATCAAGTGGTGGACGCGGCTCTGCGACAGGCGGGAATGGTGCGGTTCAGGGACATGCAGAACTATTTGGACTTTGTCAAAATTCTGCAGTTGCCTCGAATGAAAGGCAGGAACCTGGCGATTGTATCGCGTTCGGGTGGCCATGCGGTGATCGCCGCGGACGCCGCTTCGATGTATGGATTTAACCTCCCGCCATTCAGACAGGACTTGCTCACCGAAATACGAAAACATTTGCGAGCAGATGTAATTCGTCTGGCTAATCCCCTGGATCTCGGGGATTTGTTCGATTTCGACGTGTACATCCGAATAATTGAGCGCACCCTTCAGGAAACGAATGTGGACGGCGTGTTGTTCCTCCACACCTATTTTTCGGGGACTGAGGGGGAAGCGTCCCGCAGACTGCTACAGAGCGCTGCCGCGCTTTCCGAGACCTACGGTAAGCCCGTGGCCATTTGCGCATCCACGGATCACCTCGAAACATCCCGATTGCACAAGAATTTTGATTTTCCGGTTTTCTTGAGCCCGGAAAGAGCAGTCCATGCTCTGGATCGAGCCATCAGATACGAGCAACGCCGAGCCGTCATAGCTGCCAATGCTCAGGAGCAATGGTCGGCCCTGCCTGCCGACGATGACGGGATTAAGGACGCCTTGTCCCGAATCGCTCGCGAAGGTCGAAACCCATTGCTGCACGAGGCCCTTGAAATAATCGGCCGAGCAGGGCTGAAAATCCCCCGACACAGTGTGATTAGCGATCCCGGAGCTATTGATTCCGACTTGGTGGGCATGAACGGTCCGTTTGCAGTCAAGATCGTTGCACAAGAGGTCTCCCACAAATCTGACCTTGGTGGTGTGATTCTCGGGCTGCCTGACGTTCAGGCGGTTCGGGGCGCAACTGTTGAAATGATGGAACGGTTCAAGTCAATGGCCGACACAGGGGTTTGCGGGGCCCTTGTGCAAGAAATGGCTCCTCGTGAAATCGGGTCTTTGGAACTGATTGTGGGAGGAAAGAGGGATCCCCAGTTCGGTCCTGTGGTTGTGCTGGGCCACGGCGGGATTTTCGTTGAGGTTTTCGGTAAGACCTCGCTCCGAATGGCCCCCCTCTCACCGGGAGAGGCTGACGAGATGATAACGGAGTTGCCCGGTTCCGAAATCTTGCAAGGCGTCCGGGGCCGGCCGGCAGTGGACCGCGAGGCGCTGAAGGATGCCATACTCAAGGTGGCCCACCTCATGGTCCAATTCCCTCAAATAGAGGCCATAGACATCAACCCAATTCTGGTAACAAAGTCGGGCGCCGTGGCCCTCGACGCGCGCATCTTTTTCAATTCCTGAATCCTTTAAAGAGTTTCCCGGGAGGGCGTTTTTGCAAAAACGCCCTCCCCGGACCCCTCCCTAAAAACTCCTATAATATGGCCTGTTATGCATAGGAAATGATGCGCGGGGACTCAGCTTTGAAGAAAAGCAATGCCAACCACGTGATCCGAACGAGTGCTCGCCTTCAAATGGGTGGCCACCCCCCTGCCATGCGGTCCACCTTCACCCTTCGACTTGACCGATCAAATGGTTGAACATGATATAAGAGTTTTTGGGGAGGGGAGCCGGGGAACCCCTTTTTGCAGAAAGTGGTTCCCCGGCCAACTCCTACTTCTTGTTCACCCGCCGATTTGACCTGGAGAGACGTTTTCCCAAACGCCCTCCCATGTGCGCCTCAAGTGGGTGAGTTTGCCTTCCATTTCTTCCTTTTCAGGCTCCCATGAGGTCGGACATGCAGTTCTGAGCTTGTTGATTCTTTCGTCCAGTTCTTCCATGACCATGTGAAGTTCATTAACATGGGGAACAACTTTTGCCTTGTCACCGGTTGAGACATGGTCCAGCCGTTTTACTACATCGTCAACTTTGGTTCGCCATGTGGAGAGTTCCCCGGCAACGCCGTCGCAATATTCTGTCAGTTCCATAGCATTCACTCCCTCTTGGTCGGCTTTCAGGCGGCATTTCACCCCCTTTGCCCAAAGAATAAGCCTGCCCAGACGGTTGTCAAGCCGATTCGCCGGTCGATTTTCGGCCTCGGAGACCCGATGGCAGGTCAGTGTTGAGACCGGGTCCGAGGTCAGTTATAATCGGTTCGTTTTCCATCCAAGTGCACTCGTTTTTTTGAGGATCAAGGCATGCCCCATCGAATCGAAGTTTGTTTGAAACAGTCGCTGCCGGACCCTGCCGGTCAGAGGATGAAGCGTCGAATATCTTCCGACCTGGGTTTCACAGTGGAAGACTTGCGGGTAGCCGACGGGTTCATTATAGACCGGGACCTTGCAGTCAATGACTTGGCGCTGATCGTCGAGGAAGTCTTTAGGGACCCGGTCATCCAGGAAGCTACCTTCGACAAACCCTTGGAAATTCCTTTCGATTGGCTCATAGAGGTGGGCTTCCGGCCGGGCGTCACGGACAACGTGGGCCGTACCGCGCGGGAAGCGGTCGAGAGGACGCTACAGATCAAATTCTCGCCCGGGGAAGGGGTCTACAGTCGCAAGCTCTACTTTATCAGCGGAAATATCTCCAGGGCACAGGCCGATACGATCGCCAGAGATCTGCTTGCAAACGACCTCATCCAGACGCGCACGGTTTTTGGACCGTCAGACAACCGCGGCATTAACACAGCGCCGCGGGTCACCTCGCGAGCCGAAGCCGTGATTCGGAGCATTAACCTTGATGTGGAAGACGCCGAGTTGCTCAGCATAAGCAAGGAAGGTGTGCTGGCCCTGAACCTTGAGGAAATGCAAGTCATTCGGGATTTCTTCAAGACTCCTGAGTTCTTACAACAAAGAACCGACAAAAGGCTCGGCCGAGAAATCACGGATTGCGAGCTGGAAGTGCTGGCACAGACCTGGTCGGAACACTGCAAACACAAAATATTCAATGCCTTGATCGAATATCACGAGGATGGCCGTATCCAGGAGATCGACAGCCTCTTCAGCACGTACATTCAGGGAGCTACGGAAAAGATCCGCGCAGAACGGGGAGAGGACGATTATTGTCTTTCCGTGTTCAAAGACAATGCCGGTGTGATCAAATTCGATGACGACTGGAACCTGGTCGTGAAGGTGGAAACTCATAACTCGCCTTCCGCGCTGGACCCCTACGGCGGCGCGCTCACCGGAATCGTGGGAGTTAATCGGGACCCATTCGGCACCGGTTTGGGCTCCAGGCTGATATTCAACACGGATGTCTTCTGCTTCGCACCACCAGATTACCAAGGGGAGATCCCGCCCAGGCTGTTGCATCCACGGCGAGTTTTTGAAGGGGTCAGGGAGGGCGTTGAGCACGGGGGAAACAAGAGCGGTATTCCTACTGTCAACGGCGCTGTGGTCTTTGACGAACGCTATCTCGGGAAACCTCTGGTCTACTGCGGAACCGGCGGGATCATGCCCGCAAAGATCAACGGCAAGCCGGCTCACCTGAAACAGGCTCGACCGGGAGATCGCATCGTCATGACCGGCGGCCGGATCGGCAAGGATGGTATTCACGGAGCCACGTTCTCATCCGAGGAGCTTCACGAAGGCTCACCTGTGAGCGCGGTGCAGATAGGCGATCCCATTACACAAAAACGCATGACAGACTTCTTGCTGATGGCCCGTGATCGAGGGTTGTACTCCTCTATTACGGATAACGGAGCGGGTGGGTTATCGTCCTCCGTGGGTGAGATGGCCCGCGAATCAGGTGGAGCGAGGCTGCGCCTCGACCGCGCCCCGCTTAAGTATCCCGGCCTTCAGCCCTGGGAGGTCCTACTTTCCGAGGCCCAGGAACGCATGACCGTGGCGGTGCCACCGGAAAACCTCGAGGAGTTCCTTTCTCTGGCAAAGATCCTCGACGTGGAAGCCACAGAGCTGGGCGAATTCACTGATGACGGCTCATTCACCGTCCTGTGGGAGGATCAAGTTGCCGCTCTGTTGCCGCTGGATTTTCTCCACGACGGCGTCCCTAAAATGCGGCTTACAGCTAGGTGGGCTCCGCCAGCATTAACAGAGCCTTATGTCGAGCTGCCGGACGACCTCACCTCCACGCTCATGGAACTGATGGGAAGGTGGAATATCTGCTCCAAGGAGAGGCTCATCCGTCAGT
This sequence comes from Desulfomonile tiedjei, assembly GCA_016212925.1. Classification (NCBI taxonomy): domain Bacteria; kingdom Pseudomonadati; phylum Thermodesulfobacteriota; class Desulfomonilia; order Desulfomonilales; family Desulfomonilaceae; genus Desulfomonile; species Desulfomonile tiedjei. The sequence continues at coordinate 117,471 of JACRDF010000022.1, read as the reverse complement.
ACGACCACGAGGTCCAGGCCGGGACTGTAATAAAACCGCTGGTGGGAGTGAACAATGACGGCCCGGGTGACGCGGCTGTTGTACGACCGTTGCTGGACAGGTTCAGAGGAGTAGCTGTCGGCTGTGGGATATGTCCGCGTTATTCAGATCTGGACACGTACTGGATGATGGCCGCGTGCATTGACGAGGCTGTCCGGAACATCGTCGCGGTCGGCGCGGACCCGGATCGCATGGCAGGGCTGGACAACTTCTGCTGGTGCGATCCTGTGCAGTCGGAAAAGACCCCGGACGGCGAGTACAAGCTGGCCCAGCTCGTTCGAGCCAACAAGGCGCTTTACGATATCACCACGGTGTACCGCATCCCGTGCATCTCCGGCAAAGACAGCATGAAGAATGACTACATCATAGGAGATCACAAGATCTCCATCCCGCCGACTGTGCTCTTCACTGCAGTCGGGATAGTGCCGGACGTGAGGCGCGCTGTAACGCCCGATTTCAAAAGGCCCGGCGATTCCATATACGTCCTGGGCCAGACCCACACAGACACCGGTGGATCGGAATACTATGCCTCAAAAGGGGCTACGGGCATAATTGTTCCCATGCTCGTGCATCCTGAGCAATCAATCGCGATGTATCGGGCGCTTCACAAAGCCATAACGGCTGGCGTGGTGGCCTCTTGCCACGACCTCTCCGACGGCGGCCTCGGGGTGGCTTTGGCTGAGAGCGCCTTTTCAGGAGGATTGGGTGCTAGTGGGTCTCTGACTAGTGTCCCATTGCAGGTTCCTCTCGACCGTGACGACTGGGTGTTATTCTCAGAAACGCCCGGCCGATTCCTTGTGAGCGTCCGCGAAAAAGACTGCTCCGCGTTCGAAGACGCAATGAACGGCTTCCCCTGCGCCAAAGTCGGCCAAGTGGAGAACGCGCCAAGACTAAAAGTGACCGGCCTCGGGAACAAACTCGTCATTGACGCAGACATCTGGGAACTGAAAAAGGCATGGCAAAAGCCTCTGGGGGTGTAAGGCTTGCTCTAAGAGTCTTTCAGAAGCCGAAAGTACTCCTCGAGGGGTATGCCCGCCATTGGAAGATTGTTGGCAATGATTGAAGTGGGCGGCCGGATCATGGTGGCGGCCGGCGGCCCTGCCGGCCTTCGGCGATTTCATCTGCTTCATGGGCTTTCTTGTTTGGGGGTTCCTCGGGCGCAGGACCGGCCGCGGCTTCAGTCTGAAAACCCACGTGAAAGGGCAACTCGCTGAGGTGCTTCATGGCCTCGTCAAGGGACGAGGATTGTTCCAGGCGGATCAGGAAGCGGGCCGCCTCCGCTGTAGACGCTTCAGAGAAGGCTTCGGCCCAACAAAGCTGCACGCTGAATTTCCGCTCTCGGCCCGGATCCTTTGCCCAACCGGCGAATTGATCATCCACCCCCTGAGCTACTTTCCATTTGATGCGCATACGCGGTCCCAGCAGTTGATTAGACGAGGCCCCGAGATTCGTCGGCGACCCGGTCTTCATCGCATAGCAAAAGACCAGGGCGGATCTGAATCGCCGGATCCCGAACATTCTGCGAGCCAGTTCCGCGAGATACAGGCCGGCAAGAATCAACCCGAGGGCAAAAGCCACCTCCAGGACGTAGTCCAGGGAGTGATAGGCCAAGAAATCCACGTAATGCATGGGACCTACAGGTCGCTGAAAATTTATGAGCCTGGAAAACCCCATGGTCAACAAAAGGAATATGAAAGGAAGGCAAACGTACGCGGCAGGCCTTGAAAAGGCTTGGACTGACTCCGGATAACTCTCGATGAGCGTGCCTTTTGTGGTCGAGGTCTCTTTTTGCTCAAGCCGGACAGGCTTTCGGTCCGGCTGACCCGCTGCGCTCAAAAGTCGGCAACCCTCCTCCAAAAGGGCGAAAAACAAGTGCGGATCTCCGGCCCCGTGAACGGGAAGCAGGTGACAAGTTCGCACAAATTCCTGCGATAGCAAAGGAACAAGGCTCACTGCAATAAGAGCGTTGGCCAGCATCAAAAAAAACAGCAGGACATACAGGGGGGTTGCCGACGGCACGGCCAATTCAATGGTGACCTGCAGATATTTCTTCAGCAGAACGGGAGTTAGCTGGACAAAATAAACCACCAGCGCCACGAGAACGACCACGGCGAGGAACTTGGCCGAGGACCGAGTCAAATCCCTAAAGATCTCATAGGATACCGGAGTTACAAGCCTCACCCTGGGCCAAACCGACGCGAGCTTTCGGAACAGCCACGAAGCAGACCGCCAGTACTGGGCCTGGCCTTCTCGCAGAGATTCCGCGACCAGAGCAGGTTGATCCAAATCGGCGGGATGGATGGTTCCCCTTCGGGCCCGCAAAACCTCCGCCAGCCCTGAAAACCCCCAGAGGGCCCCGACAAGGATCGCGCAGATGGAACTTACGAGAACGATGAAGAGTTTCACGATAAAAGGAATGGATACCAGGACGCGCGCGGGAGTAACATCTGAGAATGACAGAGGAAAAAAAGGCCTGAATTCGATCCACAGGTCCCAAAGTTTCAGAAGACCTTCCCTCATAACTACAACGCCTGCGACCAAAAGCACAAGGCCGATCAATGCGGCGCCATTGGTTAAGAGAGGTACTTTACGAATGATTTGCCTGATGTCCCGCATACATTGTCATGGTCATCCCGGACAAGGGATGTCAAGAGAAAAAAAGGTTATTCTTGCGCGACAGAGGCTCTTATGTTAATGTCGCCCCGTCTAAGTAGTTGCATATTTTCTCATCCTGCCGTCTCATAATACCATGTGAATCCAAACAACTAGGACGGCCTTTGGTTCGGAAAGGAGTCGCTCGTGAGGATCAAGCGGACGGTCGCTCTACTCTTTGCCGGGTTCTTATTGAGCCTTTTGCTTCCCCCGATTTACGCGCAGGAGAAGAGGGCTGACAAAAAGCCCGTTCTCTCGCAAGAAGCCGCACAATTGATCGGCAAATGGGAAATCGTAAACACCAAAGAACCCAGCCAGCCGTACAGGACCGGGTACAAGGGCCGCCCTTTTGTAAACAGAGGGCCCAACGCGTTTACCCTTATCATGGAGTACCAGGAAGACGGGTCTTTCCGCCGCATTTCTCGCGTGGGGGACAACGAGACGGTCCACGAAGGCTCTTGGACGCTTAACGGCCATGAACTTCAGCAACAACGCAAGGGATCACGAGATCCTGAAGTCATGTATGTCCGCTTCGACGGGCCGGACCAGTACACGTCCATAGAAGTTTACGAAGGAACGCCGGACCCCGGTCTTTTCGCTCAGTTCAAGAAGGTCCCGTGAGACTGTTCCCAGAAGCCTCAGCCATTATGGGCCTCATACCCGAGAAGCAAGCAGCGTTTCTGCACTGTTGCCCCTGACTGTCTGCCAAGTATTCTTCTCATTCGTGAGCCAGGAAGTGAAGAATGTGCGAGAATGAGCGTGTACCCTGTCGAGATCGCTTGAGCAGCATTGACGGTCGCTCTAGTTCTTGATATTATTAAATCGACAGGACACGAAGGAGCATATGATGCCCAAGCGAGTAACGGAATCCGTGGGCGGTGAACCTTACGAGTATTACCCACTGGGGAAATATGTTGTGCGCGCTAAGGGCGTATGCGCTGGAAAACCTACTTTCAAATATACCCGAATCGAGATTGCAGGTACTCTATCAAGGATCGCGTCTGGTGAGACCATTGATGCCATCGTTGACGGGTACCGTGGGAGAGTGCCACGAGAGGCAATTCTTGAAGCGATTGAGATTGCAAGTAAACTCGGCAAAAAACCTAATAGAACACGGCCCAAGCGCGCGGCGGCCTAGTGATTGTACTCGACGAGCAATTACTAGGTCGGCAAATAGAACAGACTATTGCCGAATGGTATCGTGGTCCAGTCTGTTTTGTCACTGACTTGCGAGCAGGCATCGTTAAAGATGATGCCATCCCTTCCCTCCTTTGCCGGCAACGGCAACCAGCCTTTGTCACTATCAATACCAATCATTTCTGGAAAAGATTACGGGCTGATAGGCGCTTTTGTGTACTTTGTTTCAATGTCGGTGACAAGGATGTTCCAAGAATTCCTGGGCTTCTCAAACTTCTTTTCCGCAATCGTAATTTCAGCACCAAAGCTCAGCGAGCGGGTCACATTTTTCGAATAAATATTGATGAAGTAGTCAAGTTCTACAATGTAGGTTATCAAGCACCACAAACATTTCAATTATGATTGCTAGATCCCACAGGGAGGGGCCTTACCGGCTCTAGGTTCCCACTTGAAGCAGAAGAATCGCCGCTCCCAGCCCGAAGATCACATTTGCGGCCCAGGCCGCTGCAATTGGCGGAATGTACGCCCCGTGTCCCAAGGCAATGAACATGGTATGAACTATCCAGAAGCCGAAGGCTACACCGATTGACACCGCAAGCCCAATGGCCACGCCCCCGCCGCGTGGGCTGACCTTTATGGCAAAAGGCACACTCAACGCGGCCATAATCAGGCAGACCAGAGGGAAAGCGATTTTGTCATGCCAGTCCACAAGGTACCGAGTGGGGACCTGTCCTTCTTGGGAGATTTTATCGATGTAGTCTCCCAGTTGGGTAAGGTTCATTTCTTTGGCAAGTCTCTCCACCCTGCCGAAATCATCCGGAGATTTTTGCAATGGCGCGGTCATGGTTGGGAGGGTCTCAACCTGGAAACGTCCGTCGGGATTCCTCGAGGTTCGGTTCACTCCGTAGAGAATCCAATGGTCGTTCCACCACTTGGCCTTGTCTGCGAAGATCCTTTCCGCGAAGTTGTAATCGGAATCCCAGATGATGATCGAAATCCTTTCAAGGCTCTGTTTGGACCTGTCCAGGTTCCGAATGTGAGTGATTGAGTCACGCGACCGCAACCAGATCTGATCGCTCTTGAAGAACGTGGTATCCGATTTGCCGGCTATCTCAACATCCTGGACATACTCGCTGTAGCTGTTGGACCAGGGTATGACCGTTTCGTTGAGAAAGAACATCACCAGGCTTGCAATACAACCTATTACCAAGACCGGTCGAGCTATGTTCAGAGCGTCAATTCCGTTAGCTTGCATGGCGATGATTTCAAAGTGCCTGGCCATCATCAAAAGCGAGAGCATGCCGCCCAGCAAGACGCTGAGGGGTATTGCAAAGAACAGATATCCGGGGATCTTCGTCAGGAAGAATTTTAGCATCAGCCATCCTGACGGGTTGTGTTCGAAGTAGTATTTGATCTTATCCGTGATCTCTATGAGCAGAAAAACCAAGGTAAATCCCAGCACACATATGGAGAAGACCTTGACGAACTCTTTGGTTATGTAACGATCAATGATTTTCAAAGCTGACCACTTATATCTGTAACCTATCCCACGAGGAATTGCCTATTCACGTCCCGTCACTCCGGCGGAATCCGGGGTCCAGTCCCGCGTTCCGTGGTGCCACAGCCTCTAGCCGCGGGCGTTCAACAACCAGGGGTTGTCCAGAAGGTAGCACACGGTCCTGCGAATCCCTTCTTCTATACTTATCAGCGGCCGAAATCCTGCCTGCGAGATCTTCGAAATGTCAAGGTGAACGAAAGGGCTATCGCCCAACCACCCTCTGACCCCACCCGTGTAATGGTAGGAGACGTTCTTCAGTCCCATTTCTTCACAAACGATGTCGGCCAGGTCTGTGACGTTCATGTACTCCACATGGCCAAGATTAATAACGCTCTTGGGTTCCGGAATCCTTTCCAATGCCAGGAAGATACCGCGGACTCCGTCCTCTACATGCAGGTAGGACTTCCTCTGTTTGCCGTCGCCGAGGATTTCCAGTTTAGTGGGGTCCTCGCGAAGCTTGTTGACGAAGTCGTATACCACTCCGTGCGAGTAACGTTCGCCAATCCAGGACACGAATCTAAACGCAAGGCTCCGTATCCCGAAATACTCACAATAGGCCTGAATAATCGCCTCTGCCGACAGCTTCGACGCGCCGTAAAGTGATGTCTGGAGCGGCGCGTAGTCTTCCGGCGTGGGAAAACGATCCGGTTCGCCGTAAACCGTGGCTGAGCTGGTGAAAACGATTTCGGTCGCTCCCACCTTTCTCATGGCCTCCAGCACCCGGTGAGTGCCCATGACGTTTTGTTCCAGGTCAACGAAGGTATCCTTTATCCCTCCTCTTACATCTGCGTTCGCGGCAAGATGGAACACCATAGATGCCCCAGCCATTGCTTCTGCCAGTCCGGCCGAATCGAGGATGTCCCCTTGAATCAATTGGACGCGGCCGGTCTTCATGGCAGGCTCTAAGTACCGCCGGAAACCTGTGGAGAGGTTGTCGTAGACACTAACTTGTGTTCCGCGGCGGGCCAATTCATCGACCAGATGGCTGCCGATGAAGCCCGCTCCCCCGGTTACCATGACTTTCATGGTTTGCTTTTCCGTCCTGTTGGGTTGTTGATGACCAATAACTCCTTAATATGTGGAGGGGATTATTCGGCCCTGGAGATCCTCCTGGCCAGAGTCGAGCCCTCCTCAATTGTGTCTATGATGTACAACGGGCGCTCCCGGGACTCCTCGTAGGTTCGTACCATGTATTCACCCAAAATGCCTATGCTCGCGGTTATGATGCCGGTGAACAACACCATCAGCAGGCACAGAAGAACAATGGGCCACTGTTCCAAAAACCCTCTAACAAGGCCTAGAAGTAGCCAAACGAGACCTATCCCCGCTCCCGCAAGCGAGAGGGCCAGGCCGAACCAGAAAACCATGCGAACCGGCACGCGGGAAAATGGCACTATACCGTCCAGGGCTATGTTGATGGCTCCACGGAAAGAAATCTGGGCTTTGCCGGTGTGTCTCGGATCTCTGTCAAAAGGGACCACGGCTACGGGAAACCCGACCGCCGCAGTAATGCCCCTGAGGAAGCCGTGACGCTCTCGAAAGCGGCAAATCTCTCTGACGACCCGCGCGTCCAGGAGCCTAAAATCCCCTGCGTCTCTGGGAATTTTGACCTCCGAGATCCGATCCAAAAGCCGATAGAAGAAGCGAGCCGCCTGAAGATAGAGAGGATTTTCCCCTTTCCGTGAAATCCGTTGCGCTACAACCACCTTGTAGCCTTCACGCCATTTTTCAACCATCGCTTCAATGAGTTCCGGAGGGTCCTGAAGGTCCGCATCGATAACCACGCAGGCATCACCCAGACAATGGTCCAAACCTGCCAGGAGCGACAGGGGTTTGCCAATGCGACGAGAAAAAGTGACCAGCCGGATCGGATACCCTTGGTTGACCAGGTCAAGTATCTTTTCTCTGGTCCGGTCAGGACTCGGGTCCAGAGCGAACACTACTTCCCAACCGCATTCCAGTCGGTCAAAAACCTGCTTGAGCCTCTCCATCAGCGGTACGACGTTGTCCTCTTCATTGTAAAGGGGAACAACCACACTGATTACTGTTGTTCCGGCACGGTTCGGCGTGTTCAACTGTTGCTCCGTGGGATGGTCGTCCGAGAGGTATTTGAAGGCATGGCTGGGGTCCTGGGGGACGCGGGACTACCAAAAGGGCGTCACCGGTCATTCTTCCGAGATCACGTGGGCTGTTCAACAAGCTCTAACAGAATCACCGCTGAGGAGCAACAAAAATGAGGCAGAAGGGGCTGTTTCGGCTCCCCTTCCCTTTTCTTTTAAAGGCTTTTGCCGTATAATACAATCAGTCGGACGGCGAGAGGGCCGGAATGGGCTGGCCGGACCGTTCACCAAAAAAGCTTGTAAATTTACACAAATAATGTGGGGCTGCCGCCTATGAAAGAGGAGTTATGACAAACATTCAAGTTGAAGACCTGAGTGACGTGAAGAAAAAGGTCACTGTTGAGGTGCCGCAAGACAAGGTTCTGGAATTGCTAGACTCCCAGTACCGGGACCTGAAAAAGACTGTCCAAATCAAGGGCTTCAGAAAAGGCAAGGTGCCTCTTGAAATACTCCGGAGCTATTTCAAAACGCAAGTAGAGGCCGATACGGCCAAAAAAATCATCGAAGATACTCTGGAGTCCGGCCTGGAAGAGAAGAAGATCGTTATGGTCTCCGTGGTGAAAATAGACCCGGACGCGGTGGAAGCTGGGAAACCTTTCAAATACACCGCCGAGATCGAGGTTCCGCCGAGCATAGAAGTCAGGGATTACACGGGTCTAAAGCTGAAAAAGACCCGCCGCGAAGTAGGCGAGAAACAGGTCGAGGAGCGTCTCCAGAGTCTTCGGGAGCGGAACGCCCGATTGAGCCCTATTCCTGAATCAAGGGGCGTCAAAGAAGGCGACCATCTAGTGGTTGATGTGAAGGCTGAAGCCGAAGGAAATGTAATTCCCGCGTTGACCGTGACGGATTATCACATGGAACTGGGGAGGAATTTCTATCTTCCCGACTTCGATTCCAAGCTTGTGGGCTTGAAACCGGACGAGACGAAGCAGATCTCCATGGAACTTCCTTCGGATTTTCCGAGGAAGAACCTGGCAGGAAAGGCCGCTTCCTTCGAACTGACTGTCAAGGAAGCCAAGGAACGCATCTTGCCGGATCTGGACGATGATTTTGCCAAAGATCTCGGTGAGTTTGAATCCCTGGAGCAGGTCCGCGCGGAGATAACGGAAGATTTGCGCAAACTCGCGGAAAGCCAGTCTAAAAAAGAGATCGAAAACCAAATAGTGGACTTGCTGATTGAGAAAAATGCCTTTGAGGTTCCGGAATCCATGGTGGAAAACCAGGTGGACCATTTTCTGAATCAATCCATTCAGAGTCTGGTGTCACGCGGTATTGACCCGAAGAGGCTTCCCGCCCCTTCGGAAGCGCAGCGCGAGCAGATTCGGCCTTCAGCGGTCAGGACCGTCAAGGGCGGCTTGGTCATGAGAGCCATTGCAGAGCAGGAGAAAATTGAAGTAAACGATGAGGAGCTTCAGGCGGGCATCGAGGAAAGAGCCGGTGAGATAGGCTTATCCGTCGACTACTTGAAAGATCAGCTTGAAAGTAACAATATGTTGGAAGAGCTTCGCGCGTCGCTGCTTCAGGATAAAGTGTACAAACTGATACAGGAAGCCGCGGAGATTACCGAGCAAGAGCCTCCTTCGGAATCGGAGAAGGCTCCGACTGATGAAACAGAGAAAGAGTAACGAGCACATGTTGGTACCCATCGTTGTTGAACAGACAAGTCGAGGCGAAAGGTCGTACGACATATATTCAAGGCTTCTGAGGGAGAGGATTATTTTCCTCGGCAGTGCCGTGGACGACTACATAGCCAATCTGGTCATCGCACAACTCCTTTTTCTCGAGAGCGAGGACCCTGAAAAAGACATCAACTTCTACATTAATTCCCCCGGCGGTGTGGTGACCTCGGGTCTGGCAATTTACGACACCATGCAATATATTAAACCTGATATCCAGACTATTTGTATCGGTCAGGCCGCGAGCATGGGCGCATTGCTCCTGGCCGCGGGAACAAAAAGCAAGCGTTTTGCCCTGCCCCACTCACGGATCTTGATCCATCAGCCATTGGGTGGGTTCCAGGGACAGGCGACGGATATCGAGATTCATGCAAGAGAGATTCTGCGGATGCGCAGCGAACTCAATGAAATCCTGGTCAAACATACGGAGCAACCATTGAGCCGGATTGAAGCTGATACTGAGAGAGACTTCTTTATGAGTGGTGAAGAGGCCGCCCAATACGGAATAGTGGATACGGTGATTTCCCGAAGGGAGCTTCCCTCTGCTCAGGTGGTAACCAAAACCGTCCGCTGAGGCAAGCCCTGTGCGTCCGGACGAATAAAAGATATCAACGGTCTGCCTGCGAAGACCGAGTCCTAAGGAGGAATTTATGGCGGGCAGAAAAGGTAACTTCTCATCCCTTTACTGTTCTTTTTGCGGGAAAAGTCAAGATGAGGTTCGCAAATTAATTGCCGGACCGACCGTGTACATCTGTGATGAATGCATTGAATTGTGCAATGAAATTATAGCGGAGGAATACGAAAAAGAAGAACTTGGGCGCTCTCGGTCCAAGGTGCCTACACCGTCTGAGATTAAGACGGCCCTTGACGAATACGTGATCGGACAGGAATTGGCCAAGAAGATCCTGTCTGTGGCGGTCCATAACCACTACAAGAGGATCGAGGCCAAGCCCGATTTGGATGGGGTCGAGCTGCAAAAGAGCAACATACTGTTGATAGGCCCCACGGGTTCGGGCAAAACCTTGTTGGCCCAGACGCTGGCAAGGATTCTCAATGTCCCGTTCGCCATAGCGGATGCCACCACTCTCACAGAGGCGGGGTATGTGGGCGAGGACGTGGAAAACATCATTCTCACGCTTCTGCAAAGTGCTGACTATGACATTTCCCGAGCCTCTCGCGGAATAGTATACATAGATGAGATAGACAAGATCTCCCGTAAAACCGAAAACCCGAGCATCACCCGAGACGTCTCAGGAGAAGGCGTTCAGCAGGCGCTGCTCAAGATCGTAGAAGGAACGATGGCCAACGTGCCTCCCAAAGGGGGCCGTAAGCACCCTCAACAAGAGTTCCTGCAGGTCGACACGACCAATATACTGTTCATTTGCGGAGGGGCATTTGTTGGCCTTGACAGAGTCATTCATCAGAGAATGAACATGAAGTCGATGGGCTTCAATGCCCAGATCGGCGGTCCGAAAAGCTATGAAACCTCGAACATACTCGAAGAGGTGCAGCCGGAAGATCTGATTCACTACGGCCTGATACCGGAGTTTGTCGGCAGACTTCCGGTAGCCGCGACACTGCACGAACTGGACGAGGAGTCGCTTGTGCGTATCCTCCTGGAGCCGAAAAACGCCCTGGTAAAGCAATACAAGAAGCTCTTCGGGTTTGAGCACGTCAAATTGCGGTTCACCGATGAAGCCTTGAAAGCGGTTGCTTCCGAAGCGCTCTTGCGCAAGACGGGCGCTCGCGGCTTGCGATCCATACTCGAATCGGCCATGCTCGACATTATGTATGAATTGCCTGAATTCAAGAACCTCCAGGAGGTCATCGTCAGCGAGGACGTAATTTACTCCAATGCGGAATGCATCCTCGTGTTCGAGAAGGAGGCCGAAACGGCCTCCTGATCCGGGATTACCTCCCTCAAGCATCCTGGCTTTTCGTTCAGCCGATAACTCAAGCTAGCATCGAGTCGGAATTCGTCTCCAAGGTCATGGCAAGTCAGAGACGGTTCCGGCTCCTCTACCGATTTTTGCGAGGAATTCCAAATGTTTTTCGCTAAGAAGGAAGATTTGCCCGCGGCACCGCCATCCCTGTTGCCCCTGCTCCCCTTACGGGACATAGTGGTGTTTCCGCATATGGTGGTTCCATTGTTCGTCGGCCGGGACCGCTCCATTAAGGCCCTGGAATCGGCAATGAAATCGGACAAGATGATTTTCCTGGCATCGCAAAAAGACGCTCAGCAGACAAATCCCGAGGCAGAAGACATCTTTGATATTGGTACAGTCGGCCAGATCATTCAGATGCTCAAGCTTCCCGACAATACCATAAAGGTTTTCGTGGAGGGTAAGAAGCGCGGCAGGATCAGACAGTTCTTGGAGAGCGACAGGTTCTTCAAAGTTGAAGTCGAGCCTCTCGCGGATCAGTTTCAGGAACGAGACGTAGAAATGCAGGCCCTGGTTCGCGGGCTCAAGTCGGTGTTTGAAAATTATCTGGCCCATAACAAAAAGTTGCCCCAGGAATTCGTCACTGCGGTCCGCTCGACAGAAGACGCTACGAAGCTGGCGGATACCATAGCGGGCCAGTTGAACCTGAAGATCGAAGACAAGCAGGATCTGCTAACCAGATTGTCCTTGAGGGATCGAATTGAGAAGCTCCTGGAATTGATGCAGAGCGAAATCGAAATCGCGGAGATAGAAAAGAAGATCCGTGACCGGGTCAAGAAGCAGATGGAGAAGAGCCAGAAGGAATACTATCTCAGCGAGCAGATGCGTGCCATCCAAAAGGAGATGGGAGAAAAGGACGATTTCCGGAACGAAATAGCCGAACTGGAAGAGCAGTTGTCCAAGAAGAACCTGCCTCCGGAAGCTGATGCTAAGGTGCGAAAAGAAATACGAAAGCTCAAGCTTATGTCGCCGATGTCGGCTGAAGCTACGGTCGTCCGCAACTACGTCGACTGGTTCCTGGTGTTGCCGTGGTCGACAGGCCCGGAATCCGATCTGGATATTTCGGACGCTCAGAAGATCCTGGACGAGGATCACTATGGGCTAAAAGAGGTCAAGGAAAGGATCATCGAGTACTTGGCCGTTCAAAAGCTGGTTCCGAAGGCCAAGGGACCGATTCTCTGCCTGGTGGGCCCTCCGGGCGTGGGCAAGACTTCGCTGGCCAAGTCCGTGGCCCGCGCGACGGGTAGACAATTCGTTCGCATCTCGCTGGGTGGTGTGAGGGACGAGGCCGAAATCAGGGGCCATCGTCGCACCTACATAGGCGCGCTCCCCGGCAAGATCATCCAGAGCATGAAAAAGGTCGAAACCATAAACCCGGTGATGCTTCTGGACGAGGTGGACAAAATGAGCATGGACTTCAGGGGCGACCCTTCCGCGGCGCTTCTGGAGGTGCTGGACCCGGAGCAGAATCACGCGTTTAACGACCATTACCTGGATGTTGATTATGACCTTTCTCAGGTCATGTTTATAACTACGGCCAATACACTGCACGGGATTCCGGCTCCGTTGCAGGACAGAATGGAGATTATTCGGCTCCCCGGGTACACGGAAATAGAGAAACTCAAGATCGCCGAGCAGTTCCTGGTACCGAAACAGACCGAAGCAAACGGTCTGAACGCAGACAAGATAGGTTTCTTGCCCAAAGCGATTGTCCGGATAATTCGCCGTTACACGCGGGAAGCTGGTGTGCGAGATCTGGAAAGGCAAATCTCCAAAATCTGCCGAAAAGTTGTCCGCGAGGTCGTAGGCGGTGTGGTGGACTCCAAGTTGGAGGTTGACGCTAAACACGTTGCCAAGTACTTGGGCGTTCCCAAGTTCCGCTATGGAGTCAAGGAAGAAAAGGAAAAGGTTGGTGTGGCAACCGGCTTGGCGTGGACCGAAGTCGGGGGCGAGTTGCTCATTGTCGAGGTAGCCTTGATGCCGGGTTCGGGCAAGCTCATTGTGACTGGCAAGCTGGGCGAAGTCATGCAGGAGTCGGCCCATGCAGCGATGAGCTATGTCAGGTCCAGGGCTTGGGGCCTTGGCCTAAAGGCCGATTTCTACAACAAGGTGGACCTCCACATCCATGTTCCTGAAGGAGCGACTCCCAAGGACGGCCCCTCCGCGGGTGTAACCATGACATCGGCGATAATTTCAGCTCTCACCAAAAGACCTTTCCCCAACGACTTGGCCATGACAGGTGAGATCACGCTGCGCGGGCGCATCCTTCCAATAGGCGGCCTCAAGGAAAAATTGCTGGCAGCTAAGCGAGGCCTCATCGCGCGTGTCTTGATCCCTGGAGAAAACGAAAAAGACCTCAAAGAAGTGCCGCAGCGAATTCGCAGGGGTCTACAGATTATTCCTGTGGACCATATGGATGACGTGCTGAGCATAGTTTTCCCGGACATACAGCAAGCCGTGTTTCCCGAAGAGTCTCTTGCAACCGAGGCTACCTTTCAACTCAAACAATAGCGCCAATGTAGCCGGAGAGGGGTGGCTTTTTAGCCATCTCTCTCAGCCGGTTTGACAAGAAAGATCGAATAAACCGATGCGCGGTCAAGAAAGTTTCATTGGGTGAAGCCTACTTGTTTTCTTTGAACCGGATCTCGGGGCCTCTTCCGTCCTGACTTTGATATCCCGCTAAAAATACTTGACATCAGTCGAACACGGGTCGTAAATAGATCTGATCTTCTTTGCCGTGAAACTCATGTGATTTTTTAGGGTTTTAATTGGTGAACCGCTTTTTTTTTGAAAAAGGGAACCTTCGGCGATGAAAGATATCTTAGATATTGTAGTACGTAAAGAAGGAGTAGCTTATGCTGAAGATGGAAGGCTCCCGAGTCAGATTGACTCCCGAAAATGTGCACCGGATGCTGAAGCAAGGTATGTCCTTTAAGGAAATAGCTGCCCGATGTGATGTGTTTGAAGACGCTATCGACGCGTCCCTGGTGCGCTGGCTCAACCAAGGCCGGTGGCCTGTGGAAGACGACGCGGCCGCGGCGTAAGGATTCTCCATGAGGCGCGGTTTGTATCGCGTGTTGCCTAACCTCGTCTAAGCAAAAACTGCCCGTAATATAAAAGCCGACTTCCCCGTAAACAGGAGGCCGGCTTTTCTTATTGGCCGGATTCCGGGATTTCTTGGTTGCCCCCTCGTATGGAAAGGTATATAAACCGTCCCGCCGTAACGATTCCTTGAGCGAGGGGTCATACCGATGTGCGTTACATCAAACAGGACCGGCGGCAAGTTTCCAAGAACAAATCAGGTTTGTCGTTCTCGGTGGCGCGGGCACGCGGCCGCGAGCGACAAAGCTGCTTATTCGGCGGCACAGTGGTATCGCTACCCAATGCGTGTGATCGCGCGGATTTCATGGCACCTGATTTTGCTGACAGGGATTCTGGCCTTGACTGAGGGTGTTGGCGTGGCCCAAGAGCAGTTTCGGCTTATCCCTGAGGCGCGCTTTCTATTTGGCATGGACTGGAGCCATCAATGGGTGGCCGGTGAGGTGCTCGTTCCGGCGGGCGGCCAACCGGGGTCAGGGACCAAAATAGATGTTGACACCGACCTAGGGGTGAATCAGGGTGAAGCGTCCTCAGTCACTCTGGAAGGGGTAATCCTGGACAATCATTTGTTCAATGCAGACTTCTTGATGTTTTCTCCCACCGGTATGAAAAGGATTCCGAGGACTTTCCGCTTCCACAACAAAACCTATGAGGTCGGTACGGTTGTCGACACGCGCATCGATTTGTATTGGCTCCGAGTGTCCTACGGGTACAAGGCCTTGGATTATCCGCCCTGGTGGATAGCGCCGCGTGTAGGGGTCCACTATATTGGCTCCAGCACGACCTTGAACGGGGAAACTCGCGAGGCCGGAGTCATGTCCAACACCAGAAGCCTCGATGGGGTCTATCCGGTGCTCGGCCTTGAAGGGCGATTGCAGTTTCCTCACGGGATCGACTTTACCCTGGAGCTGGAAGGAACTCACCTTATCACAAGGGGGTTTCTCACGATGGTAAGATTAGGGGTAGCCTGGGAAGTTTACCCGGACATCGTGATCAACCTCCGCTGCACTAACCGCCTGGTCCAGTGCGTGGAGGACTTTCAGCCGCTTAATAACGAGTGGTTCTATATCGTGTCAGGAGTATCCGGAGGAATTTCCTTCGGGTTCTAAGTAGCCTGTTCACACTTGCCCCGCGCAGGCTCGGTGTTCCTCCGCAGAAGAATGGTCAGCTCATCTCCTTGCCTCGGCCTGGTTCCACTGAGACGCGGCCGCTGCGGCACTTCTAGCGGCCAGCTTCCTTGCCACGTGAAACGAGTACAAGGCTTCCATTTTCTTCACGAGCCCGGGATGATGATGTAACACCGTCGGGAAACATATGGCGCTGTAAGTAACGTCCAGAGACGTGTACTCGCGCCTGTCCAGGTCAATGAAGCGTTCGCCGTTGGTGTAATTGGGATCGTAGATCTTCAGAATGTTCTGCTCCGGGACCCACTCGTAGGCCAGTACGGCGTGGAGCACCGCACCGCGAGCCCCCTTGTTCATGAGAAGCACTATTTGAGGCTCTCCTGCGACTACCCCCGCTAGGAAGCGTTGAAAGGAGTCCGTTTGATTGCCGTGGAATCGGTTGCAGTAGTCCGCTTGAATGTTTATGAGGTTCTTGCTGTAATACTGCTGAATTTCCCGCGCTATCCGCTCCTGGACCTTCTTATCGACAACCTTTCGCAGGGATGGTTCGCCCTGGTGACGGAGGTAATACCACCTGGAAAAGGCGGTCATCGCGAAGCAATAGCCGGGTGCGTTGGATATGGAAAACCCGTCGTCTCCGACGCAAAAAGAGGCACTGGCATTGCCCGTTCCCGGGATTAATAGAAGGCCTGCAACCAGGAACGCGCAGACAGCAAACCTCGACAACCTTCCAGAGAATAATTCGTGCATAAATTGCAACCCCGATGAATAAAAAGCTAAGAATTCTATTATATCGAAAATTGTGTGAAATGACAAGTGCTTCGGCAATGAATCTGGTGTAGTGGTGCAAGTGCGCACTGACAGACCGTAGCAGAACCAGCCATGCTGTCAGCGGGGGGATTGGTGTGTCGTGGCACAGGGTATCGGAAGGCAGATAGGATAAAACTAGCTGAGGAGAGGGTCTGTGGGCTGTCCTTTTTGAGCAAAGATCGCAAATCGTCGTTGTTGGGAAAACTGCCGTCAAATCAACACGCTACAGGAGCATTACGCTGATTATCTAGCGCAATCCGAGGTTTTTTGTGTAATCATTCATCAGACAATGCAATTTTATCTTGACAAATCGGTCGGGTACAAATAACGTAGCGTAATCGCATTGAGTAGCTTCAATTCTTTGAAGTCGTTAATCTTTTTGGGGAGGTTTCGAGAATGACGAAAGATGAACTGGTAACCAAGATCGCAGCGGATTCTGGCATTTCAAAAAAGGCAGCGGGCTTGGCCCTTAATGCCGTTGTGGGCGCTATCCATGATACGCTCAAGCGCAAAGAAGGGTCGATTCGCCTCGCCGGTCTGGGCACTTTCAAAGTGGTCCAGAGGCAGGGCCGAAACGGAATCAATCCGCAGACAAAAAAGAAGATAAAGATTCCGGCCACCAAGGTTCCCCGTTTCAGCGCGTCCAAGGCGCTCAAGGAAGCCGTCAAGAAGGCGAAGTGACCTATCGGAGCCTGTCACTGGGCTGATTCGCGCGCAAATAACCGCGCGCCTATCGTATGTAGCTAAACCAACCGAGTTGCCATGTTTCAGGCGGTCGGTACACAGCGGCGTTAGAAGCGGACAAAGGGAGGTGGGCAGCGCCCACCGTTGCCGCTGAGTTGCAAGTCGAGCAACAGGCTCCGAAAGCTACTCCTTCCGTCACCGAGATGACCAGTGGAGACGGGACCCGGGGAAAATCACGACTGAGTGATGTTTCCTTGCGGGCTGAGGGACCCGCTGTGATTTAATTGGTTGCGGGCCGGTTTACCAGATAAATGCCCGAAGCCACCAACGCGAGCCCTACCCACAGCAGGAGAGGGAGCGTCTCGTGCAGGACCAAGCCGCTTAGAATGACCCCGAACAGTGGGGCGAGAAAAGTGAAAGCCGCCAACCGACTTACCGCAAACCTGTGGATCATCCAAAACCATAAAATGTAACTGAAGAAGGCCACCACCAGGGTCTGGTACGCCAGAGCCGACACCACCATAGCGTCCAAATTGACCGGCGCGCCCCATTCCAGCACCAGAGAACAGATAACAAGCAACGGGAGGGAGAAAAGCAGCTGCGAGAACAGGGTCTGATAGTGCGTAATCGGCCTGTTCCATATGAATTTCTTTATGTAGATCGTCGTCGCGGCCGCGGAATTCCCGCGTTGCTGATTTTGATACTCACCATGCTGCCGCCCCACAGGAGGTTGACCGTGATCAGGGGTAACATTCCGGCAAAAGGGATGGCCTCGGAAACATGGTTGGGTTTGCTACTCAAGGTTGGATCTCGAATCTTATGCCCCGACTCTCTGGTGGGGCCAAAGCGGCGCTGTATTATTGGATTTTCGATGAAACGGTGGCATCATAGAAGTTCTCGAAAGTAATGACGGATTGACTCATGGGCGCCACTGCTGGCTTGTCCAGCAGTGCGACTCCATTCGGAAAGAACTTTCGAGAATCACTACAATAGCGTGTGCCGGGGACGCGAGACGTGCCTACTTGTGCCAGGGGCCTATTTTTCCTTGAGGAGACTGACTAACGGCTTTGGGGGCCACTTCAGAAGAATTCCCAGCATTCACCGGCAGTTGGCCGCTTTTCGTCGTATTGAAAAGTCCTTGAACCGTTTTGATCGGGCAGAGAGAATTTTACAGTATTCTTCGTTCCGGATTTGAGGGATAACCCAGCGCCAAGGAGTTGAAAAGAGACCAGGCGACCTTGTTGGTAGACCGGTTTCGCGTCTGCTACGCTGCCATTCACTGTCCAAACCGGCCGAGGGACAAAAAAGGAATAGACCGGGTAGCTGCCCAGCACCTCTATGTCCGAATCCAAGGCACCTGACGGGGTGCGACAGACTTTAACGCTGGTTATCTTCCACTGAGCCGAGGACGAGGACACATCCGCTGTATATATTATTGATGTGTGAGAAACAAATATCGATAACGCCAGCGAGAAAATCAATAAAGCAGTTAGTCTGATCATTTCCGGATCCTCGTCAGCCTACCATCCCAAAGCCTAATTGGCTCTTGCTGGCCCTCTGTCGAGTTCCTGACGGTGCAGCGCTAATTGAGGCTGCCCCCCGGAGTCCGGGGACTCGAAAAACAATTCTCTATAACCGAAAAGCGCTGGAAACACAAGGCAAGAATGATTCACGATTGACGAGGCAAAGGAAATAAAATACACTTCGAACACTTTAATAGCGGGTGAGGGAGACAGAATTATGGCAGTTAAAATAGCGATTAACGGCTTTGGACGCATAGGGCGAACAGTAATGCGAAACGCCTTTACCAATCCCAAAGTGGAAGTTGTGGCCGTCAATGACAGAATGGACCCAAAATTGATGGCGTTCTTATTCAAACATGATTCGGTTCACGGCCCCTATCATGGCGAAGTCTCTCATACCGAAGACAGTATGAAAATTGACGGAAAGGATGTGAGAGCCCTCAACATCACTGACGATTTGCTGAAGCTCCCGTGGGCCGATCTCAAAATTGATGTTGTCATGGAATGCACAGGCCTTTTCAGAGACAAGGAAAAAGCCGGCAAGCACATTCAGGCCGGCGCCAAAAAGGTGATTATTTCAGCTCCAGGGAAAAATGTAGATGGCACATTTGCACTCGGAGTGAACGAGGAAACATATGATCCGCTGAAACATCACGTCATATCCAACGCTTCGTGCACGACAAACTGCCTGGCCCCTCTGGCGAAGGTGCTTTTCGACGAGTTCGGCATTGAAAAAGGGATTATGACTACCATTCATTCCTACACCATGGACCAGAGCCTCCTGGATACGGTTCATAAGGATTATCGTCGAGCCAGGGCCGCGGCCATGAACATGATCCCCACGACCACAGGCGCAGCCACGGCAGTGGGGTTGGTTATTCCGGAATTGGCCGGAAAACTGGACGGACTGGCCATCAGGATTCCGACTCCGAATGTATCGCTGGTGGACCTCAGTGTGGTACTCAAAAGAAACACCACTGTCGAAGAGATCAATGCCGCGATGAAGAGGGCGTCGGAAGGCCGCATGAAGGGCATCCTGGCTTATGTTGACGAGCCCCTGGTAAGCACGGATTTTGTGAACAGCACCTATTCTTCGGTCTTTGATTCCCTGGCCACATACTGTGTCGGTGGCAATTTGGCCAAGGTGCTTGCCTGGTATGATAATGAATCAGGCTACTCAGCTCGAATGGTCGATCTGGCTGTGTACGCAGGCGAAAGGCTTACCTGATCGGGCGTGGGGGTTTGAGATGTCGGTCAAAAGCATTAAGGACCTGGATATAAAGGGCAAAAGGGTCTTCTTCCGCTTTGATTTTAACGTGCCCTTGGACCAGTCCGCCGCGATCAAGGACGATACCAGGTTGCGTAGAGCGCTGCCCACCATAGAGTATGCAGTGGCGCAGGGAGCGAAATGCATCCTGGCGTCGCACCTGGGGCGGCCAAAGGGTGAGAGAAAAGCCGAAATGAGCCTCCAACCCGTGGCAGCACGCCTGACCCAGTTGCTCGGTCGAGAAGTACGTTTCGTGGATGATTGCATCGGGCCCAAGGTGAAGGAGGCTGTGGAGGAGCTGCCGGAAGGCGGTATATTGTTGCTGGAGAACCTGCGGTTTCATGCCGGCGAGACCAAAAACGATCCGGAACTTGCGCGTGAACTGGCCTCCTTGGCTGACGTTTACGTCAATGACGCATTTGGGACCGCTCACCGTGCACATGCATCCACGGTAGGCGTTGCGCTATTGGTAAAGGAGAAGGCTGCCGGCCTGCTCCTCAAGGAGGAGCTGGACAACCTTGGCAAAGCCCTCGCCAACCCTGCAAAGCCCGTGGTAGCGATTTTCGGCGGGGCAAAGGTGTCGGACAAAATCGCTGTGCTTCAGAACATCGTCGACCGGATGGATGCGATACTTATCGGCGGCGGCATGGCAAACACCTTTCTCAAGGCCCGAGGGATAGAGACGGCCTCATCCATGATTGAACAGGATATGATTCCGGTGGCGTCGGAAATCATGGAAAAGGCGGCTAAAAGAGGATGCCGGGTGTTGCTGCCTATTGACGTGGTTGCCGCGGATAAAATGGAAGGGCCCGCACGTGTCGAGACCGTTGATCTTGGCGCTGTTCCTCAGGGAGAAATGGCCCTGGATATAGGCCCCAGAACAACTGAAGCGTTTCGTAAAGAGATAAAGGACGCCGGGACTATCGTCTGGAACGGCCCTATGGGCGTATTTGAAATTGATGAGTTCAAGCGCGGAACCATGGAGATTGCCTCCGCGGTGGCGGCCGCGAAGGGCTTTTCCGTCGTCGGCGGTGGAGATTCCGTCCGCGCTTTGCAGCAGGCCGGAGTAGCCGACAAGATCTCGTACATATCAACGGGTGGCGGGGCCTTCATGGAGTTCATGGAAGGCAAGACGCTGCCCGGAGTGGCCGCGTTGGAAGGGTAACAACGCGAAAGCACCTGCTTTGCGTCATGCCAAGGCTGTGGGCCAAGCGGCTGGTGGCTTCGCCTTACATCAATTCGCGTCAATGGGGTAACCCTTGTGTTCGAACAAAGGTTGGCGGTAGAATTACGATTCCTGTGTCCTAGGCCCCAAAGAAAAGAAGGTGCCCAAAATGCGTGAGCCGGTAATGGCTGGCAACTGGAAAATGCACAAGACTTCCGCGGAAACTAGGAGTCTTGTGCGCGAATTGCTTACCGGCTTGCAGAACGGGCGGATCAATTGCGAGATCATAGTTGCACCTCCTTTTACGTCGGTCCCTGCCGCGGTGGAAGAAACGCGCGGCACGGTGATCAGGGTAAGCGCTCAAAATCTTCATTGGGAAGATCGAGGCGCGTTTACAGGGGAGATATCGGCGCCGATGCTGAAGGAAATCGGTTGCAGTTATGTTATAGTGGGCCATTCGGAGCGGCGGCAGTTGTTCGGGGAGACTGACGAAAGCGTTAACCTGAAAATAAAAGCTGCCCTGCGCAATGACTTGGTGCCGATCTTCTGTTTGGGCGAGACCCTGGAGGAACGAGAACGGGGCACGACATTCGATGTCGTCAAACGGCAATTGACCCTGGGAATGAACGGAATAAAGCCCCGAAATCCATCCCGGTTTATTATCGCCTACGAACCGGGGTGGGCGATCGGGACAGGACGGACCGCGTCGCCTGAGCAGGCCCAGGAGGTTCACTCCTTTTTGAGGAAGGAACTAGGCTCGCTGGTCGGTGAGGACTTGGCACAAGAGATCCGAATATTGTACGGTGGGAGCGTCAAGCCGGACAATACTCGCGGTCTCATGAATTGCCGTGACATTGACGGAGGACTGGTGGGTGGGGCTTCTTTGAAAGCGGAAGATTTTGTGGCAATAGTTCGCGAAGGATCTTGAGCTACGGAGGGAACAGCACGAATGTTCACATTCTTTATCCTGGTAATTCATATCATGGTTTGCATTGCACTCATCTTGATTATCCTTTTGCAGTCGGGAAAGGGCGCCGATATAGGAGCCGTTTTCGGCGGAGGATCGAGTCAGACGGTTTTCGGTAGTTCGGGCGCGGCCCCGTTTTTGAGTAGGGTTACCATAGTGGCCGCTGTGGTTTTTATGATCA
This sequence comes from Desulfomonile tiedjei, assembly GCA_016212925.1. NCBI lineage: Bacteria > Pseudomonadati > Thermodesulfobacteriota > Desulfomonilia > Desulfomonilales > Desulfomonilaceae > Desulfomonile > Desulfomonile tiedjei. The sequence goes on along the minus strand of JACRDF010000022.1, from coordinate 95,526 downwards.
CCTCGATCATCCTAACTTACTTCTCGGGACGAGGCATGGTGCTGGAGAAATCTGTGGTAACCGAGCAATCCGCACCTGTAACTCCTGGTGGAGAGGGCGGTACCGTTCCGGGTGCGGAAAAGGGCGAGGCCATACCGGTTCGACCTGAAGCGGCCCCTGGGCAGACAGGGCAACCCCCTGCTCCGCCGGCACCGACAGCGCCCGCGGAAAAGCCGGGAGGATAAGCGCCCAAAAACGGAGCGATGATTCAAGTAATATTTTAGAATAACTAGAACAATCGGTCCGATGTTTCACGTGAAACATCGGGCTTATTGTTTTTGCCGTACATCTCACCCTAATGATTCAACGCGCCGTGGACCCAATAACTGCCGAAAACCATCACTTAGACCTGTTGACAAATGCCCCTTTCGGTCGTATAAGCATACGAAAACATGAAAAAATCCACAGTAAGGGCGTTCCCATGGAAAAAAGAGACCTTGATCTGATAACCAGACATGAAGACCAAGATCCCGAATTGAAGAGACTGTGGCAGGAGCACCTCGAATTTGAGGAACAGCTCGAAGTGTTCAATAAACGGGTGTACCTTTCTCCCACCGAGGAGTTGGAACGCAAGACACTCCAAAAGAAGAAACTGAAAGGGCGGGATCAAATCGAGCGGATCCTGGTCAGACTTCGTCAGGACGAGAAATCCGGCGGTCATCCTGACCTTTGAAATGCTCGGTTAGTCGCCCGATCGACAATAGAGTGAAAATGAACGGTGCCCACATTCTCCTTCGGTCTCTCAAAGAAGAAGGAGTGGATACTATTTTCGGTTACCCCGGTGGAGCGGTCATAGACATCTTTGATGCCCTTGCGACCAAATTTCACCGCGATTTCAAGTTCGTACTGGTGCGCCACGAACAGGCAGCGGTTCACGCTGCCGACGGTTATGCCCGGGCCACGGGCAAACCCGGCGTCTGCCTGGTCACGTCCGGTCCGGGTGGAACCAATACCGTGACCGGCCTGGCCACCGCGTACATGGATTCCATACCGGTGGTTGTCTTTACGGGGCAAGTTCCCACACCGCTCATAGGAAACGATGCATTTCAAGAAGCGGACATTGTCGGCATAACAAGACCCTGCACGAAACACAATTACCTCGTCGGCGATGTCAAGGAACTCGCCCGAACGGTGAAGGAGGCTTTCACCATCGCGGGCACGGGGCGACCCGGCCCTGTCCTTGTCGACCTTCCCAAAGATGTAGTCCAGGCCCAGGGCAATTTCGAGTACCCTCGTTCAATCTCGATCCCTACTTACAAGCCCACGCTCAAGCCACACATCCCTTCCATCAATAGGGCGGCGGACTTGATAGTCCAGGCCAAGCGGCCCGTAATTTATGCGGGCGGCGGTGTCATAACCTCCGGCGCCCACCAGGAACTGAGAACTCTCGCGGAAATGACCGCATCCCCGGTTACCATGACCCTCATGGGCCTCGGCTGCTTCCCGGGAACACACCCCCTGTCCCTGGGGATGTTGGGAATGCACGGCACGTACAGGGCCAATATGGCTGTGGACAACTGCGATCTATTACTGGCGATAGGTGCGAGGTTCGACGATCGCGTTACCGGAAAGGTCGAGGAGTTCGCTGCCAAGGCCAAGATCGTCCATGTGGATATTGACCCCACTTCAATTCAAAAAAACATTAAAGTGGATGTCCCTATAGTGGGGGATGCTCGTTTGGCTCTGGCAAAGCTAATTGAGGCCCTTAACAAGCGGGGCCATTCATCCAAGGACCGGGACAAACTTAAGAAATGGCACGCCACCATTACGGCTTGGCGCAGCGAGCAGCGTCTGCGGTTCGACCGAACCACCGAAATCATCAAGCCCCAATATGTCGTCGAAAAGCTTTATGAACTCACCGAGGGTAACGCGATTATAACCACCGAAGTGGGCCAAAACCAGATGTGGGCTGCTCAGTATTACCTGTTCGACAATCCTCGAACCTTCCTCTCTTCAGGGGGCCTCGGGACAATGGGTTACGGCTTTCCTGCCGCTATCGGAGCCCAGGTAGCTTTCCCGACCAAAACCGTCATCGACATTGCCGGTGATGGATCGATCCAGATGAACATACAGGAGCTTGCCACCGTGGCCACCTATGAACTGCCGGTAAAGATAGCCATCCTCAACAACGGCTACCTCGGCATGGTCCGCCAATGGCAGGAGCATTTTTACGAGAAAGTCTATGCCCACACCGATATAATGACCGCGCCGGACTTTGTAAAGTTGGCCGAAGCTTACGGCGCCACGGGATTGCGCGCACGCACGGTACAGGAAGTGGAGCCGGTGATCAGGCAGGCCCTGGACACAAAGGGGCCGGTTGTCATGGACTTCATAGTGGAACGAGAAGAAGGAGTCTACCCGATGGTCCCCGCCGGCGGTTCGGTGAGGGACATGATTCTGGTCTGAGCAGTGGAAAATCGACACGTCATATCTGTGCTGGTCGAGAACAAACCCGGCGTGCTCGCAAGGGTCGCCGGTATGTTCTCAGGCCGCGCTTTCAACATACACTCGCTGGCAGTGGCGCCCACGATGGATCCCGACTATTCTCGGATGACCATCGTGACCCAAGGCAGCGAGCAGATCATGGAACAGCTCATCAAACAACTCAGGAAGCTGATTAACGTGGTAAAGGTCCAGGACCTGACCTTGGGTGACTATGTGGATAGAGAAATGATCCTGATCCGCCTGAAGGCCACAGCGGCAAAGAGGGCGGAAATACTCAGGATAACCGATATCTTCCGGGGCAAGGTAGTGGACGTGTCCCATGATACGATCACTCTGGAGGTTTCCGGGGCGGAAGGCAAGATCGAAGCAATTATCGAGCTTCTCACACCACTAGGTATCGTCGAACTCATCCGGACAGGCACAGTTGCCATTCCAAGGGCCAAGAAAGCGGCCAAAGCATCAGGAACCGATCAATGATCTGCAAGGCCGGACACTACGAGCCGATAGCTCGCGAGGGATTTGTGTTTATAATCCCCGGGATAATTATCTCGTTCCTGTTATGGTGGACCGGGTACTCATGGAGTTCTTTTGCGTTTCTGCTCCTATCTATCGCGATTGCCCTATTCTTTCGGAATCCCGAGCGGGTGCCTCCTCGTGAAGACGGGATCGTGCTCTCCCCCGCAGACGGCCGGGTCGTGGAGATCGTAGAAAACGTGCGATCGGAAAACCTGCCGGACTCTCCATTCAAACGGGTCAGCATCTTCATGTCTCTGTTTGACGTTCATGTAAACCGCTGGCCGATCTCCGGCATTGTCGTGAAGATCAAACATGTGCCGGGAAGTTTCTTAGATGCCCGTGAGTCTGCCGCGTCCGAGGTCAATGAACACAATTGTGTTGTTGTCGAGGGCGAGCAGGGGACACTTCAGGTGGTGCAGGTGGCCGGCAAAGTGGCCCGGAGAATCGCGTGCTGGGTGGAGGAAGGCGACCAGGTCAAGCAGGGCGACAGGTTCGGACTGATCCGATTCGGATCGAGGCTGGATGTTTACCTTCCGGAAGGCTTCGCTGTGGTGACCCGGCGGGATGACATAGTAAAAGCAGGCCTTTCCATTATAGCACGCAAGGCTTAGGCCTCCGCAGCCTTTCCTCCTCGCCGCTCCTATGCCCCGCGCTCGGTGGTTCCCAAAAAAGTATACTCGAAGCCACTGTTTTTAGTGTAAAATGACTACGGCATTCGCAGGAGTGTCGTTTGACTCCCATGTGCGGACGGCATCGCCGCCAACGTTCGCATCACTTGTGTAACGGCCCCAGACCTTAGCTGAACCGATAGGCATATTATGGCAACACGCATACGAAGGAAGAAGCCCTTTTTCAGACGCCGCAAGCAATGGGCGACCGGCGAGGAAACCCCGGACAGGCACCAACGAAGGGCCATACAAATGGCCAAGATGAAGAAGGGGATCTTTATCCTTCCGTCCCTCTTGACGTTGTCCAGCATATTCCTGGCCTTCTATTCCATTGTGGCCGCGCTCAAAGGCGAGTTCACGCTGGCGGGCGCGCTGATTCTGGGCGCCGGCTTCTTCGATAAACTCGATGGCACGGTAGCCCGCCTAACCCACACGGCGACGCGGTTCGGTGTAGAATTGGATTCCCTTGCCGACGTGATCTCCTTCGGGGTGGCGCCCGCCCTCCTGATGTACGTGTGGACACTGGCGCCTCACGGGCGCATAGGATGGGTCACCGCGTTCCTTTTTGTCGCCTGCGGCGCCCTCCGCTTGGCAAGATTCAACGTGCAAACCGGCACCATAGATCCGAAGAGATTCAACGGGCTCCCCATTCCCGCGGCCGCTGCCATGGTTGCCACGACCGTGATGTTCTTTCAGAAAATGGAACTGAACCCGTCCGAGTTCGCAATACATCTCCTGATACTGACTCTGGCTCTCTCGTTCCTAATGGTAAGTTCCGTAAAATTCCACGCATTCAAGGACCTGGCGTTCGTCAAGAAACAGCCGTTCAGTTCGACGGTGGCTTTCGTCCTCTTGCTTGCCCTCATTGCAGCCTCACCTTATGTGATGCTGTTCCTGCTCAGCGCAGGATACGTGATCTCCGGGCCCATCTTGACCATATGGCTGTACCGCAATAGGCAAAGGACACAGGAACAAGTGGCAGAGGCCCCGGCCCCGCAGGAAGCAACCGCAGCGGACCACCAGGCGCCGACAACCGGTGGCGACCTTATCCCTCTGTCCGATCATAGACGGGGGCCTAAGGGTCAGCCGCAACGCGGCCCGTCTGATCAGACGCCTTCCGACCCTTCTTCTGAAAAGCAAGGGTAATGGCCCATTGTCCCTTTTGTAAACGCGGGACAGGACGGACCTTGCCCGCTGTTCTCGCTCTTGCCCTGAGCAACCGCACACTTTGCATCGCGGGTCCGCGCCGCATTCACCGTCTCCTCGAACACCCTGGCCATTGAAATCCGTTGCGTTGCAGTGTAAATCATTAATTGCTTCGTGGGGGGAAACTTGATTTGGAGGATGCTATGTCTGACCGCGTGCTGATTTTTGATACTACTCTTCGGGACGGTGAACAATCGCCCGGCGCCACTATGAATAAGCAGGAAAAGCTCCAACTCGCCAGGCAATTGGAAAAGCTAGGTGTAGACATCATCGAAGCCGGCTTCCCGGCCAGCTCTGAGGGAGACAAGGAAGGTGTCGGCCAAATTGCCGCGGAAATCAAGAATTCAAGGATTGTGGGCCTGGCAAGGACCGGTGCTGAAGATATTGAAACGGCCTGGCGTGCGGTCGAAAAAGCCGCAAAACCCGGCATCCATACTTTCATCGCTACGAGCGATATTCACATGGAGCACAAGCTCAGGATGTCCCGCGACGAGGTTGTGGACAGAGCGGCTCAGGCCGTGCGTCTCGCGCGATCATTGTCCGATTGGGTCGAGTTCTCCTGCGAGGATGCCACGCGCAGCGACCCTGAATTCATGTGCCGCGTAATACAGACGGCCATTGACGAGGGCGCGGGCACCATAAACATCCCCGACACGGTGGGTTATTCCTATCCGGAGGAAATGGCCGAGCGAATAAGAACAGTTCGTGAAAAGGTCAAAGGCCTCGAAAAAGTCGTTCTATCAGTCCACTGCCACAACGACCTTGGTTTGGCGGTAGCCAACTCCCTGGCTGCCATCAGAGCCGGAGCCAGACAAGTGGAGTGCACCGTGAACGGAATTGGAGAACGGGCCGGTAACGCCGCGCTGGAAGAAATCGCTATGATACTGAAGACTCGAAAAGAGGCCTTCAACGTCCACACCGGAATAGTTACCGAACAGATCTTTCACACAAGCCGCCTCGTGACCGCGATCACCGGTATGGCGGTTCAGCCCAACAAGGCCATAGTAGGGTCTAATGCCTTTGCACACGAGTCGGGCATTCATCAGGACGGTGTCATCAAGGAACGGACCACTTACGAAATCATCGACCCGAGAGCGGTGGGAATTGGCAAATCTTCCCTCATCTTGGGCAAGCATTCCGGCCGCCACGCGTTCCGCGAGCGCGCGAAATCCCTTGGATACGACTTGACGGACGAGGAGATAAACCGAGCGTTCAAACGTTTCAAAGCCCTCGCGGACCACAAGAAGACCATCTTCGACGAGGACATTGAAGCAATTATAGCGGAAGAGGTCCTCCGGATCGCCGAGACGTACAAGCTTCTGTCCGTCACGATCATGTCCGGTACGGATGTGGTGCCGACCGCCACAGTTCGCCTGGAGGTAGAAGGCACTGAATACCATGGCGCTGAACTGGGTAATGGACCCGTTGACGCGACTTACAACACCATTTTGAAACTTACGGGCCGCCAGCCGAAGCTTCTGCGCTTTTCCATATCCGCAGTCACCGGCGGGACCGACGCCCTCGGCGAGGCTACGATCCGCCTGGAAGAGGACGAAAACATTGCAACGGGTAAGGGCGCTCACGAGGACATCCTGGTGGCGTCGGCCAAGGCAATGGTTAATGCTCTCAATCGCTTGGATTACCTTTCCAAAAGGCCCAAGCCTTCAGTCAGGCTGTAGTTTGCATTGCAGCTAAGCCGTTTCGGAAACCCATTTCCGATCGAATTATGAGCGCTATTGCCGGCTTATCCGCCCCTGCGAGCCCATTGGTAGTGACTTTCCGGGAAGGCCGCACATTTCCCTCAGGAAATCGGGATACCCGCCGCACATGGTGTGGATTGATTTTCTGCGCGTTTATCGGTAGAATAAAGTTGTGCATGTCGGGGGAATGAGACATGCGCGCGTCATTTTACAATTCGTACTATTTGCCGCAAAATCCAAAAAAAATATTGCGGTTGGGACCTCAGTCCTTCATAATATTGCAGATCCCCATCGCAAACCCGGATTCTCGGGAAAAGAAAGTCCCTTGGCAATATTTTGCCTTAATGTTCTAAACGCTCTATGAATGAGAGGAGTCTCACTATGGCCGAAGATAAGTACGAGGAGAAAGAGAGATTTGACGGGCAAAAGGTCAAAATCCTACTGCCAACGTATGCTCAGGGAACGGACCAGGACAGCTACCAGTGGCGCAAGAACATCGAATATGTGAACGTAGGCGAGGAAGCCAAGCCGATCAAGAAATACTTGACCACAGCGGAAAGATATTTCTATTCCAACGACTGGTTCGGCAGCGAGAAAAGAAAAAATCCCGCCTGAGACCGTCATTTTGATTCCCTACTTTTATAGATCAACTCGGTTAAGGAAGGTGGCAAATGGCTGAACTGCCAAAGGTAAAGTATTCGGGAAAAATTCGTGAAATCAAGATCGGTAAGCCGGGATGTGAAATCGTCGTCGGTGGACAAACCGGGTACAGCTTCTACTCTTTCGAAGGGAAAATGCCCAACGTCCCAAAATTAGCCCTACAGGTGCTCGACATCACTCCTGAAGAATGGGCCGCGGAGGCGTTGGAGCCCTTCAAGGACGTGGTAGGCGACCCGGTGAAATGGGCCAAGAAATGCGTCGATGTGTACAAGGCGGATATAGTCTGTTTGTGGCTTGCCGGAACGGACCCCAACGGCAAGAACCTACCTGCAAAGAAGGCTGCTGAAACGGCTAAGAAGGTTGCCGAAGCCGTCAACGTCCCGGTGATCGTCTGGGGAGTTTCCAGCGACGAAAAGAACACCGAGGTGCTCAAGGCTGTCGCGGAAGCCTGCGCAGGCCTAAACGTGGTGCTCGGCCCCGTTACCGAGGGCAATTACAAACAGGTCGGAGCTGCCGCAATAGCATATAAACACGTTGTAGCCGCAAACTCTCCCATTGACATCAACCTCGCCAAGCAACTCAACATCCTATTGGAAAACCTGGGCGTGCCAAACGATAAAATCCTGATCGATCCGACCACGGGCTCCGTGGGCTACGGAATGGAATATTGCTACTCGATCATGGAGAGGATCCGCCAGGCCGCTCTGACTCAAAACGATGAGAAGCTCCAATACCCGATCATCAATAACATCGCCGAGGAAGTGTGGAAGACCAAGGAAGCCAAGCTTCTGACCAAGGACGCCCCCACGTTGGGAGACGCAGCAGTCCGCGGCGTCAACTTGGAAGCCATCACAGCCTTGAGCGCTTTGCAAGCAGGGTCCGATGTTCTGATTTTGCGGCACCCCAAGACTCTGGAACACCTTCGCAAGTACCTCTCCGACATTATGGTGGAGACCGACTTGCAGTCCATGGGCGTTGACATGTCGCTTGCCCCTGCCGAGGCACCGGCCGCGCCGGCCAAAGCGGCTCCTGCGGCTAAGGCCGCGCCCGCAGCAAAGCCTGTTGAAAAGAAAGCCGATCTCGGGGTAACGATTACTGCCGTTCCTTTAGAGAAGGCGGCTGAAAAAGTCGCGGAAGCGCTGGCCCCACCCTCTGCCGCACCTAAAGAGGAACCTGCGCCCGCAAAGCCCAAACCTGCTGCAGCCGCAGCCCAGCCTGCGACAGAAGAAGAGGAAGCGCTTATGGGACAATTGACCAAAGATGACATCCAAAGCTTGAAAGAAATGGCCGGGGTGTTCAAAGCCGTGAAGAATCTGGCTACCGGCCTTGGAAGCCTCTTGTCCGGCCAGGTACCGGTCGCCGCGGCTCCCGCGGAAAAAGCGGCCGCACCGGCGGCTGTGGCTCCCCCCCTGAAGAAGAAGGAGCTGGAACCCGCGGACTGGACAAAACACACCGTTGACGCGGTGACCCTGGAAGGCCTCAAGATAGCTGATCGTGAAGGCTACTCCACCGCTTTTCATCGTGCACGCACCATGACCGCGTGCCCCATCGGAAAGGGCGGGACCTGCTGCAAAATCTGCAACATGGGCCCGTGCCGAGTGCTGCCCCCCAAAGGCAAGGACGAGACCCCGGAAGAACGCAAAAAGAGAACCGGCCTGTGCGGCGCCACCCCGGAAACCATCGCGGCACGTAACTTCGCCAGGATGGTCGCAGCGGGCACAGCGTCTCACAGCGATCACGGCCGCCATATAGCCCACACCTTCATCCACGCGGCAAAGGGGGAACTCCCGGACTACCACATTAAAGACGTTCCCAAACTCTTGGCGGTTGCCATGGATTACGGCGTGGAAACCGAGGGCAGGGAAGTAAAGGACATCGCCGTTGAAGTGGGCGAAAAAGCGCTCGCTCAATACGGGCAGCAGGACGGCGAAATAATCAACATCAAACGAGCCCCGTTGAAAAGACAGGAAATCTGGAGAAAAGAAGGGGTTATCCCGCCCGGCGTCGACCGAACAGTCGTCGAGGTCATGCACATGACGCATATGGGCGTGAACCAGGAAATGGAGCACATCATTCGTCTGGCCACCAAATGCGCCCTGGCGGACGGATGGGGCGGCTCGATGATTGCCACCGACCTGTCGGACATCCTCTTCGGGACCCCCGTGCCAATCCTGGGCAAAGTGAACCTCGGGGCCATGAAGGAAGACACTGTAAACATAATAGTCCACGGGCACGAGCCCACTCTCTCGGAGATTATCGTCCAGGCCGTTCAGGACCCCGAGATGGTAGCCTACGCTCAGAGCAAGGGTGCTTCGGGAGGAATCAGCCTCGGCGGTATTTGCTGCACCTCCAATGAGATCCTGATGCGCCACGGCATCCCCATTGCCGGTAACTATCTCCAGCAGGAGATGGCCGTGATCACCGGCGCGCTTGAAGCCATAGTCGTCGACGTGCAGTGTGTAATGCAGGGACTTGCCGAGCTGTCCAAGTGCTTCCACACCCAGGTGGTGACCACCAGCCCCATAGCCAAAATGCAAGGGGCCCACAAGCACTACGACTTCAAGGAAGAACACGCGCTGGATATAGCGAAGCAGATCGTTCGTGAAGCCTGCGACAACTTCCCCAATCGTGACAAGACCAGAGTAAGCCTCCCCACCGAGCAGCAGGACATGGTCGTGGGCTTTAGCCATGAGACGATCAACTACATGCTCGGCGGAATGTTCCGCGCAAGCTACAGGCCGTTGAATGACAACATTATCAATGGTCGCATTAGAGGCTTGGCGGGAATAGTCGGCTGCGGCAACCCCCGTATCCAACATGACGCTCTGCATGTCAATCTGGCCAAAGAGCTGATCAAAAACGACGTGCTGGTCCTGACAACAGGATGCTCCGCCATCGCCCTTGGGAAACACGGCCTGCTAACTCCTGAAGCAGCGGCAAAATATGCCGGCCCGGGTTTGGCAGAGGTCTGTGAGACTGTGGGTATCCCGCCGGTTCTCCACATGGGTTCCTGCGTAGACAACACCAGAATCCTTATGGCCGCTACCGCGGTGGTCAGGGACGGCGGTTTGGGTGATGACATCTCCGATCTGCCCGCTGTCGGCGTAGCACCGGAGTGGATGAGCGAAAAGGCTGTTGCCATCGGCCAGTACTTCGTCGCTTCAGGCGCTTATGTCCTCTTCGGCGTGGGCTTCCCCACAATCAACGAGGACGTCTGCACCAACTACCTGTTCAAAGACATCGAGAAAGTCTACGGCGGACGCTGGGATTTCGTCGAAAAAGACCCGTACGAAATGGCCAGACGAATCATAGCTCAGATTGATTCCAAGAGGGCCGCCCTGGGCATCGACAAGGCCAGGGAGCGCGTCCTCATGGATATGGCCATGCGCCGAGATATAGCCTTGTAGTTTGTGAGTTTCGGCTCCAACACGGGGAGGGGCCACCCCTCCCCACCGATAAATTTAAAAGTTCCGATTTCCACAGGAGGATATAACAGTGTCCAAGATCGTTGCAGCAAACGTCATAGCCGGTGCTCACACGGTCTACGAAAAGACCAGAAAAAAATACGAGAAGGCTGTGAAGAAGTTCGGCAAGAAGAAAGAGCTGGCCTTCCCCAACACCGGATATTATCTGCCGGTCATCTACGGAATTCTCGGCTTTCCGGTTAAGAACCTTGGCGACGCGGGCGTGGTGCTCGATCGCTCCGAACAGCTCATTCCACCCCCGGTTCGTGAAAAGACGCACCTCCCATACTTGGGACCGGTACTCGACGCGGGAATGGCGACCCTTTTCAACTATGAGATCATGGAAGCCATTCGCTATCTGGAAGACCCGGATTTTTACCTGCCCGCTGAGGACCCCACTGAAGACAAACTCTGGCTGGGGGCAGCGGATGACATCATCCTGAGAAAGCGCGGAGTGGAGTTCGTTGACGGGACAGCCCCCGGCTTTGCCGCTATAGTCGGTTCCGCCCCTACAAAAGAGATAGCGGCTGATATGGCCCTTGAGCTTCAAAAGAAGAACCTTTACGTCTTCATGGCCGCAGAACACAACGGAACCACTTTTTCACAGCAATTGCGCGAGGCCGGTGTCCAGGTTGGCTGGCCGACTCGTCTGGTTCCCTTCGGCCCCGACATCTCCTCCGCGATCTTCGCGGTGGGATTTGCCACTCGAGCTGCCTTGAGTTTCGGCGGCATCGAACCAGGCGATTTCCGTAAAATCCTTATATACAATAAAGACCGTGTCTTTGCTTTCGTTTTGGCGCTGGGCGACGTGTCCGACGAATGGTACGCAGCCGCAGCCGGCGTTATCAACTATGGGTTCCCGACCATCGCGGATACGCCCATTCCGCAGATTCTGCCCACCGGCGTGTGCACGTACGAGCACGTAGTCTCGAACATTCCTCACGCCGAGATAGTGGGCAAGGCAATAGAAGTCCGCGGTTTGAAGGTCACCGTGACGGAAGTTCCTGTTCCTGTCGCTTACGGCCCGGCCTTTGAGGGTGAGCGAATTCGCGGTGAAGACATTTACATGGAAGCCGGTGGTGGCAAGACCCAGGCCGTCGAACTGACTGTCATGAAGGACATGAACGAGGTTGAGGACGGCAAGGTCGAGGTCTTTGGTCCGGACCTCAAAGATGTTGAGGCGGGCACGCGTATGCCATTGGGAATCCTTGTCGAGGTTGCCGGCCGCAAGATGCAAAGCGACTTCGAGCCGATCCTTGAGCGCCAGATCCACCATTTGATCAACTACGCTCAGGGTCTGATGCACATCGGACAGCGGGACATCGCTTGGGTGCGCATTGGCAAAGGCGCTGTGGAGAAAGGCTTCAGCCTGTCCCACATAGGGTCGATCCTCCATGCCAAGTACCATCAGGACTTCGGCTCAGTGCTGGACAAGGTCCAGGTCAAGATCTTCACTGACCAAAAACAAGTCGAAAAGCTGTTGAAAGACGCCAAGGCCAAATACAAGGTCAGGGATGCTCGTGTCGAGGGTATGACTGACGAAGATGAGGCCATCTTCTATTCATGCACTCTTTGCCAAAGCTTTGCACCGTCCCACGTGTGTGTGGTGACACCTGAAAGGACCGGTCTGTGCGGCGCGTACAACTGGTTGGATTGCAAGGCATCTAATGAGATCAATCCTACCGGCCCCAACCAGCCCATCGAAAAGGGCAAGGTTATCGACGAGCGTCTGGGGCAATGGGAAGGCGTCAATGAGTTCGTTCAGAAGGCCTCCCGCGGGAAGGTTCAGAAGTACAATGCGTACTCCATCATGGAAGACCCCATGACATCGTGCGGGTGCTTCGAGTGTATCGCTGCCGTGCTCCCGGTTGCCAACGGCGTTATGACCGTGGACCGTGACTACAAAGGCCCCACACCTTGCGGTATGAAGTTCACGACTCTGGCCGGTAGCGCGGGCGGTGGTAACATCACTCCGGGCTTCGTGGGCCACAGCAAGCTCTACATCGGCTCGAAGAAATTCGTCTCCGCAGAGGGCGGGATACTCCGTCTCGTCTGGATGCCCAAGGCGCTCAAAGAGATGCTGAAGGAAAAGATAGATGCTCTGGGTGCAGAGAGGGGAGTTTCCAATCTCACCGACAGAATCGCTGACGAGACCGTTGGAGTGACGGAAGACGAGATCTATCCGTTCCTCCAGGAGAAGGAGCATCCGGCCGTGGGCATGGACTCGATCGTGGGCTAACGTACCCGCGCGTATTTCCAAGTATGACCCGTCAGGAAGGGGGCCAGTTTCACTAGGCTCCCTTCCCTCTCGTTTTTACCAGACCTTACTTCTTTCTTTTCCTCGGAGGTATTTCCTCGAGGTGGAGGTTGTGATCAATGGCGCTTTCCGGAATACAGATTTTCAAAATGATGCCCAAAAAGAACTGCGGGGAATGTGGAGTCCCCACTTGCCTCGCCTTTGCAATGAATCTTGCCGCGGGAAAGGCCGAGTTGGAACAATGCCCTTACGTATCCGACGACGCAAAGGAAAAACTTGCCTCCGCGTCCGCGCCCCCCATCCGGACGGTTCAGATCGGAGCGGGAGACAGCGCGGTTAAGGCAGGCGGCGAGACAGTTCTGTACAGGCACGAAAAAACTTTTAACAATCCGACGGCCCTTGGATGCCTCGTTGATGCCTCGGATAACGACAAGGCCATCGACGGCAAGCTCAAGGCCTTCAAGGAACTCAAGTACGAGAGGGTGGGCTTGACCCTCCGACCCGAGCTTATAGCTGTCAAAGACGGCGCGGACGCGAAGCGTTTTGCCAAAGTGGCAAAGAAAGCCTCCGACGCCGGAGCCGCTCTGGTTTTGATGAGCGACAGCATTGATGCGCTGAAGGCGGCTCTGGGAGAAGTCGGCAAAAACAAGCCCCTTCTGTATGCCGCCACAGAAGCAAATGTAGACGCGGTTTCCGCCCTGGCCAAAGAGTTCGACTGTCCGGTCGCCGTGAAGGCCGACAAAGTCGGTGACGTGGCGAAACTTGCCGCTAAGCTGGTTGAAAAAGGACATAAAGACCTCGTTTTGGACTCCGGGACCAGGAAACTCGGCGAAGCCCTCCGGGATCAAGTCATGATTCGCCGACTTGCCCTTGAGAAGCTCTACCGGCCCCTGGGCTTTCCGACCATAATGTTTCCCTGCGAGATGGCGGATAACCCTGTCGATGAGGCCATTGTCGCCGGAACGTTCGTGTCCAAGTACGGCGGCATAGCCATATTGAGCGATCTCAGGGGAGAGGTCCTTTTCCCGTTGCTGCTTCAGCGATTGAATATCTTCACCGATCCTCAAAGACCGATGACCACAGAGCAAGGCATCTACCCGATCGGTAACCCGGCTGAGGATTCCCCGGTGTTGATTACCAGCAACTTCTCTCTGACGTACTTCATCGTTTCCGGAGAGGTTGAGGCCAGCCGGGTGCCTTCCTGGCTGTTGGTGCTGAATACCGATGGGCTTTCCGTCCTAACTGCGTGGGCAGCGGGAAAGTTCGTGGGCGATCTGATAGGGCCGTTTGTCAAGAAGTGCGGAATTCAGGACAAATCGAAGCTTAAGAAGCTGGTCATTCCAGGGGCGGCCGCAATTATCAGCGGCGACTTGGAAGAAGAACTCCCGGACTGGGAGATTCTCATTGGCCCCAGAGAAGGCGCTCACATCCCTGCCTACCTGCGTCAGAATTTTCTCAAATAAAAGGCCCTACCGGCCTTGACCAGACCCAATCGCGGGGGAGAATTATGATTCTTCCCCGCTTCCCGTAATTTCGAAGCGGGGCGAAAAAAAAAGGATATTACCCTTTTATCATGGGGGGGAGTGTGGTAATCCTTTTCTATTTAATGGCGTTCCGCGGAGGAACGGGAGTCAAATCAGGAGGTGCTGTTAGATGATAAATGTGGTGGCTGAAAACATCAATATCATGTCAAAGTATACCGGCAATGCCATGAGGGAGAAGGACCCCAAACCGATCCAGGAATGGGCCGTGAAGCTCACGGAAAGGGGTGCCGATCTCCTGGACCTCAATTTAGGGCCAGCCCGCAAGGGTGGTCCGGAGATGATGCAATGGCTTGTCCAAACCGTCCAGGAAGTCACAGACCTGCCGCTGTTTCTGGACACCACGAATAATGAGGCCATTGAAGCCGGCTTGCAGGTGTACAAACCCAAGGGAGGCCCGGCTGTTATCAACTCCATTATGGCCACGCCTGAGCGTATGGCCATGCAAATGCCACATGTGACCAAGTACGGTTGCGACATGGTAGGCCTTATGTGGGGACCGGACGGCATTCCCAGGGACGAAAACGAACGCGCGGTGCTTCTCGACAGCATGATGACCAAAGCGGCCGAAGAAGGCATAGCGCTGGAAAGCATCTGGTTCGATCCGATTGTGGTTCCGGTTTCTTCTCAGCAACAGGAGCTTCAGGGATGTACTACGTTCATGCAGTGGCTTCCCGACCTCGCTCCCGGATCAAAATCCACCTGCGGACTGTCCAACGTTTCCAACGGTTCACCCGATGAACTGAGGGACATACTGAACCAAGTCTATCTTTGCATTCTCAAAAGGTGCGGGATCCATTCTGCAATTTTGGATGGCTTTGACGAAATGATAGTCAATATCGCACATGACAAGACCCCGGAGCTGGAGGAGTTGGTCGGTAGGGTTTTTGACGGGGAAGAGGTTGACATCTCCGGCATGGACAAACGGGAAGTCGATTACGTAAAGACGGCAAAAGTGCTGCTTGGCCATTCGCTTTATTCTCACTCCTGGCTTGAACTCTGATTTGGGAGCGTCCTGACCGGAGTAACGCTGCCGGCCGCGGAACGGTCATATATCGGTTCAAGAGGGCGGAATGAATGTTTCGCCCTGCCCTTTTTGACTCGACACTCTGAATAGGCCCGCGTGAGGGAGATCGTTGCGGAACTTCTCCTCCGGCGGGCCTTTGTTGGTTCTGCCTGGTTGTGTTTAAGGAACGCCATGTAGCAAACGTCAAAATTAGTGTCTGATTACAACGGAATTTTTCACTTTGCAAATAATGCCTCATCTTCGCGGAAATCATAGCGCCGACCACAGGGTATCCGTACTTGTTTCTCATCGCCTGATCCTGTAGGGGCGATCCCGCGCAGAACGCGGGACCGCCCTAATACGGGCGCACGCCATGCGCGCCGTACAGGAATTGGAGATGCAGCTCCGGATGATGGCCAGCTAGCAGCCTCTTATTTGCCAAGTGCATGATTCCGAGATTAGAAATTGCGGCAACTGGTATAATAGCAACCGCTTTAATCGCGAATTCACGTAACAGAGACGAATCTTGAAGCAAACTAGCCCATTCGACTTCGATACGCCTGTAGACCGACTCGGGACCTCCAGCCAGAAGTGGGCCATGTATGAAGAGCGGAACATCCTGCCTTTGTGGCTGGCCGATATGGACTTCCGTTCCCCACCCGCGGTGATAGACGCTCTCCACCGCCGAGTCGAACATGGGGTTTTCGGCTACACCGCAGCGCCCGAAGAGCTGGTCAGGGTTGTCCAGGCGATGCTTAAGTCCTCGTACGGCTGGCAGGTGGAACGCGAATGGCTTGTCTGGCTGCCCGGACTGGTCACCGGGCTTAATGCCGCGTGCAGAGCGGTGGGCCAGGATGGTGACGACGTGCTGACAGCGGTCCCGGTGTACCCGCCGTTTCTTACAGCTCCCAGGCATTCGCGAAGAAACATTATAAAAGTATCGCTCGAATGCCCGCTCGACAAATGGGCTTTTGATTTCGCGGCTTTGAAAAAAGCCATAACCTCGCGAACTCGCCTCTTCCTGTTGTGCAATCCGCACAACCCTGTGGGACGTGTATTTTCGCGCGAGGAATTGACCGAATTGGCAACAATATGCCGGGCCCACGACATCGTAATTTGTTCCGACGAAATTCACTGCGGCCTGGTGCTCGATCAAGACAAGGCCCACCTTCCCATAGCGACCCTGGACTCATATGTGGCGGAGCGGACCATCACGTTCATGGCTCCCAGCAAAACATACAACTTGCCTGGTCTCGGATGCGCCTTTGCTATAATTTCCAACGAGGAGTTGCGCGGAGTTTTTCGCAAAGCTATGGCCGGCATCGTGCCGCACGTTAATGCGCTCGGCTATGCCGCGGCCATTGCCGCCTATCGCGACAGCTGGGCTTGGCTCGCTGCTCTCCTGGATTATCTGCGCGACAACCGTGAAACGGTCACGCGGGCCGTAAACGCTATGCCAGGACTGTCAATGAGCCATGTGGAGGGTACCTACCTTGCATGGATCGACACACGAGCCACTGGTCTGCAAAATCCTGTCGCTTTTTTCGAAAATGCAGGAGTGGGACTTGCCAACGGAGCACCTTTCGGCGGGCCGGGCTTTCTCCGACTCACGTTCGGCTGTCCGCGTTCCATTCTTCTGGAGGCCCTGAGAAGAATGGAACTGGCGCTGTCTGGTCAGAGACAACAGTCCGATCGGTAAAAATCCCCGATCAGAGCGGAAACACAGCAGCGCACAGGCACCTCCGTGCTCCCTCAGCCCCATGAAACACAGGTGTGTAAGCACGGCTAAACAGCGACCCCTCTTCTTGACATTATCGGAATTCTCGGCCATATAGCGTGATAGTTGCAGGGCGCATAGGTTGGTTGTATAATTTATGGCTAAATTGTACCCTGGCCGATTCGCATGAAATTTAGAGGGGGTGTGGTTGACTTCGTCAATTCTGATGGCTGCCTTTTTAAGCGCCTTCGGGTTTACCACGACCTGCATTCTCATTCCTCTGCTAAAAAAGGCGGCCCTAAAAAATGGCCTTGTAGCCGCTCCAGGCGGCAGGCGTAATCATGCCAAGGCAACTCCTCTCCTGGGAGGCCTGGCGATTTACCCTCCGTTTGCAGTGGTTTTTTTGTCGTTCTTTGCGCTTTTGTGGTCGGGTTACTTGTCGTTGCAGCATCCGACCATGCTGAAAATGCTTTCCCTTTTTGCCGGAACCACGTGGCTGCTTATTCTCGGAACACTGGATGACAGGAAGGATTTGGGGTGGCGAAAAAAGCTGCTCGGTCAAATTCTCGGAGGCGTTATCCTGGTGGCCGGCGGCCATAACATATTTTCAGCCACTCTTCCATTGCTGGGGCCCATCGAATTCGGGTGGTACGGTATCCCCCTCCTTGTAGTGTTGGTTGTGGTGATAACCAATGCCATCAACCTGATAGACGGGATGGATGGACTGGCCGGCGGAATTTGTTTTTTTGCGGCCTTGACAAGTAGTGTCATTGGATTGGTCAAGGGCGATATTTTCACTGCGACGATTGGATTTACGATCTCCGGAAGCCTGCTTGGGTTCCTGATGTTCAACTTCCCTCCTGCCTCAATTTTCCTGGGCGACGGCGGGAGCATGATGTTGGGCTTTCTCCTGGGGACACTTGCCACCAGCCATGCCGCGGCAGTGTCCCCCGGACAACGTTTCGGGACCTCCATGATGATTTTGATTCCTTTCTTGCCTTTCGGGATTCCCCTCTTCGAGGTTGCTCTCTCGATTTCGAGACGCTGGATACGGGGCCAGGCCATCTTTCTTGCAGACGGGGACCACCTTCACCACCGCCTTATCGACAAAATGAAGAATCCCAGGCTGACCGTTGCCGTTTTTTATTTTTTCAGCGCGGCTCTTTGCGGCCTGACGCTCTTCCTCGTATTTGAAGAAAGCTCCATGGCATTCAGGTTCCTGGCTGCGGCAATAGCAACGGTGGTCTTTGCAGGCGCAATAGCGTCGATCAGATTGTATCGGGTGAACCAGTTGTTGACCACCCTGCGGAACAGGCGTCACTTCAAGTTCCTGGGAACCTTCTTGCCTTTCATGAGAAACAGGTTGAGCAGGGCGAGGTCCTTTCATGAGCTTGTCGAGCTTTTGCAGACTGGGGTCAAGGACCTGGGATTTGATTATGTCGAAGTGACCCACGGCGACCACTTGCTGGAACGATGGACGAATATCCGGCCCCCCCACCCGGAAAACCCTAGAATACACGCCGAAGAAACCTTTCAAGAGTACGTGATCAGCATTAGATGGGCCCGCGCCCTTCATGATGACGAGACCTACAATGAGTACCTAATGCTGACGTGGCATCGTTTTTTGATGGCTTTCAGAAGTGAAATGAAGAGTCATCAGTTGGAACTGGCCGGCTCGAAAAAGAACAACGTCGTCGAGTTGACCAGAAAAATTCACGCCGATTAAATCCTGCGTTCGTAACAGTCGCTTGAAAGAACATTAGAGCGTACAACACCCCTCGGCAAACGGGTGTTTCTAGCCTACGGCCCATCTCTTGAAAAAAAAGACGCCAGGGGTAACCCTCGACGTCCCGCAGTTTGTGCAGCGTGTGTTACTTACAATCCGAACATCTATCCACTATTTTTCCACCGGCTCTGATGCAGTCGGACTCAGTCACGAGCTTCCGACAGAAGCTTTCCATGCAACAGCACTTTCTTTCGGATGACCTCTCTTCCATGTCAGATCACCCCCTTAAGGGCCTTTCAATTGTCTGTTTTTAATATAGTCAGGCCCTTTCGAGAGTCAACGTGCCGGCTCATGGACGACGGCAAGAGGTCTGTCCTGCCGCGCCTTGTGTCGAGCGTGCCGGGGCTTCCCGGCCCAACTGAATGCTTACGGCGGGCAGGTTGACAAACATTTCGGGGTGGGCTAACAAAGTTATAAGTTACTTGAATTGGCTAAAATTACGGTGAAGAATGGGAAGCTGCCTTGCCGGTTGTCGGCAAGACGCTTTGGTCCATGAGCAAGCTCGGTTCCGCGCTAACAGGCAGGAACCGGAATTGAGGGTCATTGGGTGATGCAACGAGGCGGTCGGATCCTAATCGTCGATGACGAAAAGGATATTTGTGAAATTCTTTTTCGCTTGCTCAAAAAAAGCGGGTTCATGCCCCTGGTGGCGCATGACGGTGAGCGAGCGTTGGAAATGATTCGCCTGGGTGTACCGGACGCCGTGGTCTCAGACATGATGATGCCGGGAATGGACGGCATGGAGTTGTTGCGGCGTGCGAAAGAATATGACCCGACCCTCCCGTTTCTCATTATTACCGGGTACGGCGGCATTGACGGGGCCGTGCGGGCCATGAAGGAGGGGGCCTTTGACTATCTGCCAAAGCCTCTAAACAACAAGGAATTGGTAGACAAGATCAGGCTTTCACTGGAAACCAGGCAATCTGCTCGCAAGACGCCGACGCCCTCCGACACCGGAGAGGGTTCCGAAATCGCCAGGCTTCAGGAGATGATGGGGCCGAGCGCGGCTGTTCAGCGGATCGCTGCTGAAGCTGCACTTGTTGCACGCTCGAATTTCAGCGTCATCATTCAGGGAGAGACCGGCACGGGAAAAGAACTTGTGGCCAGAGCTATTCACAAATCGAGCCCAAGGTCCGCCGGTCCGATGATACCTGTTGATTGCGGTGCAATTCCGGAAACTCTCTTTGAAAGCGAGCTGTTCGGTTATGAAAAAGGCGCCTTCACCGGCGCCGCGGCAATGACACCAGGAAAATTCGAATTGGCTCAACATGGGACCTTGTTTCTGGACGAAATCGGCAATATGCCGCTTTCCTCTCAGATCAAGCTTCTCCGGGCCATACAGGAAAGAAGCTTCTTCCGGGTGGGAGGCAGAAAGCCCGTGACGGTTGATCTGCGTCTAATAGTGGCCAGCAATCAGGATTTGAATGCCTCGGTGGCCGCGGGCTCATTCAGCCGGGACCTTTTCTACCGTTTAAGTGAGTTTACAATTCTGATCCCGCCTGTCCGAGACCGAAAACAAGATATCATTCACCTGGCCAATCGTTTTCTCATCGCGACCAATGTGGAATTGGCCAAAAAAGTGAAAGGTTTTTCAGAATCAGCGTTGAACACAATGACCACGTACGGTTGGCCTGGAAACGTGCGTCAAATTAAATCCGTTGTGCGCCGTGCAGTGCTGATTGCCGAAGAGTTGGTCACACCCGAGCATTTGTCGCTTGGCGAAGTTGGCGCAACGAGTCCGGAAAATGACGCTCAAATTGAAGAATGCAGGGAAATAGTAGGGCTTCCTTTGAAAGAGGCCGTGCAGCGCGCTACCGCGGAAGTTGAGCGGCGCTGTTTGATCGACGCATTGAAGCGAACGGGTGGGAACAAGTCCAAGGCAGCCCGTTTACTACAAATTGATCGCAAGACCATGCACTCCAAAATAAAGGAGTACGACATACGGCCGGACGAAGACGCTTCAGAGTAGTTCCCTAAAGGGCCGTAGATACTCACCAACCCCCTCGGAATTTCCGTCAAGCTTCTTTATTTCCAACCTTGATCCCCAGTTGACGTGGAAGAATTTGCTTTATTGCGTAATCGCCAAGGGTGAAATGCCCAATCAATCTCCAGTTTTACCGGCACAGATCGCTTCTCTAGCTTTCCAATAGGGGTCACGATGGCAGTATTTCGCCAACCGCAACTGAAGGACAGTATTCGCGGTCCTGCCGGGAACCGAGGTCCGTCCATTCTTGCCTCTTCGTATTTGGGTGAGTAATTAAAAGAGTAATAGAGCAAATGAGGAAGGAAAGCCTCAAGGACAATTATATCACCGTAAGTGACCAAATTAAGTCCTGAGAATAACAATAGTTGAAGGAGGAATTGTCATGAGCATAGGAGAAGTATTTGAGAAGGTCAAAGAAGCATTCGGAATTGAAGGAGAAATTACGAGAGAATCCGATGTTCACAAGAGGCTGGGGGACAACCCTCATGCCACCTTTGAGCAGAGTCATCCCGCGGTGAACAAAGACGAACCCGCGGCTTTTGCAAATCCGATCGAAGCAGGCGCCAAGAAACTGTCTGAAGAGCAATGCGGAAGACCCATGCCCAGGCCATTCACCGACGATCTTCAACCAAGTTCGGATTACCGATGCCCGGCGGACGCCCATGCCAGAATGGGTGACAATCCGCATGCGACATTCGAGCAGGGTCATCCGGCAGTCAACCTGGAGGAACCCCGCGGTTTCGCAAATCCTTGTGAATCGGGCGCCAAGAAACCTTCTGAGGCACAGATGGGAAAGCCCATGCCTCAGGCGCAAACGTTTTGCCAATAACAGGGCCTATCAACGGCACGGATGGGCGCACAGCGATTCCCGCGGCGCCCATCTTGCATGAAACCTCGCGTGCGACTCTGCGGGTATTTTCACAGCCCCTGCGAAACCCAAGTCAACCCCGAAAATGGGCAAGAACCGTTGCCGCGGGCGAGGTTAGTTGTTTTATCGCGAAATGGTATGGCACCTTCGCTCTTGATCAGACATATTCGAAGGCCCGCGCCAGGTCCGCAATCTGGTCATCGATATGCTCGATCCCCACCGAGATTCTGATCATATTGCGCGTAATACCCATAAGTTCGCGGACGTCTTCAGGCATGGACACGTGAGTCATCGACCAGGGGTGCTCGATTAGCGACTCTACGCCGCCCAACGACTCTGCCAGCGTAAAGAGCTTGACCGCCCCGAGCAATCGGAAAGTCTCGGCCTCGCCTCCTCTGACGCAAAAGGAGAAGGTACCGCCGTACCCTGTCATCTGTAGCTGCGCGAGAGCGTGTTGAGGGTGACTTTCCAGACCGGGATGCAGCACGCGCTCCACCTTGGGATGTGCTTCCATCCAACGTGCCAACTCCAGTGCATTACTATTGTGGGCTTCCATACGAACCGCAAGGGTCTTCACCCCGCGTAAGACCAGAAAACAGTCCAATGGCCCGGCGCATGTACCCATAGCGTTTTGGAGGAACCCAATCTTTTCGGCCATATCGGGATCTTTGACAATAACCGCTCCCCCCACCACGTCAGAATGGCCGTTGATGTACTTTGTAGTGGAATGGACAACCACGTCGATACCCAGGTCAAGTGGGCGTTGGAAATAGGGCGACAGAAACGTGTTGTCACAGATGGTCATTATCTTGTGTTTTCGCGCGATGTCAGCGATTGCTCTCAAGTCCAGGAGGTTCATCATGGGGTTTGTTGGGGTCTCGGTCCACACGGCCTTGGTGTTCGGGCGGATCGCCTTGCGCAGCAGGTCCAAATCGCGCAGGTTCACAAACTCCACGTCCACGCCGTGTTTTCGCGTGACGTTCACCAACAGCCTGTACGTTCCTCCGTAAAGGTCATCGTGGACAATTAAGTGGTCGCCGGGGCCGTACGTTTCGAGCACAGTGGTCTCCGCGGCCATTCCAGTGGAGAAGACGAATCCGTCCGTGCCGCCTTCCAAAGCCGCTAGACAATTCTCCAAGGCTTTACGAGTGGGGTTGCCGCTACGCGAGTAATCGAACTCGCCCGGCTGATTGACATCTTTAAACGCGAAGGTCGACGTCTGGTAGATTGGTGTCATCACCGCGCCGTACGTGGGGTCCTTCTCCTGGCCGGCATGAATAGCTAGTGTTTCAAAGCGCATATCCGCTCCTTTACAATTATCCTTAAATGTCTCAGGCCTGAATACCCTCAAATAAGACCGTCGACAGGTAACGCTCACCCGCATCCGGAAGCACTGAGACAATCAGTTTGTCCTTGTTCTCAGGTCGGGCCGCGACGCGCACGGCAACTGCCGCTGCCGCTCCACTAGAAATGCCGCAGGTAATACCTTCTTCACGGTGCAGGCGTAATGTCATTTCAATTGCCTCGTCGTTAGACACGGTCGCGATTTCATCCACCAGGTCCAGATCCAGAACATCGGGTTTGAATCCTGCGCCGATGCCCTGAATCTTATGTGGCCCGGGCTTTGGGTCCTCACCGTTTCGGATCATCGTCAACACGGGGGAATGAATTGGTTCAACCGCCACTGACCAGATATTCTTCTTCTTCACGTTCTTGATGAACCTGCATACACCGGTGATGGTTCCGCCAGTGCCAATGCCGGAGACCAAAATATCCACCTTTCCGTCAGTGTCGTCCCAGATTTCCGGGCCCGTGGTCTTGAAGTGGATTTCCGGGTTGGCGGGGTTCTTGAATTGCTGCGGCAGGAAATATTTATCGGGATCGCTCGCCAGAATCTCCTCTGCCTTGGCAATGGCGCCCGGCATTCCTTTGGCGCCTTCGGTTAGAATAAGGTCGGCTCCGAAAATCCGCAGCATCTTTCGACGCTCTACTGACATGGTCTCCGGCATCGTAAACAACATAGGATAATTGCGAGCAGCGCACACAAAGGCCAACGCCAGGCCTGTGTTGCCGCTGGTCGGCTCCAAGACCGTCACCCGCCGCGATCCTGGAGTCAGCTTCCCGTCTCTCTCTGCTGCCCAGATCATCGCGGCCCCGATGCGGCATTTCACGGAATAGGACGGATTGCGTCCCTCAATCTTTGCGAGGATTATTCCGGGAAGCCCCGCGGCAACTCTGTTCAAACGTATCAGCGGGGTACCGCCGATGCTAAAGCTGTTGTCGGCATGAATTCTTGCCATTGGCTCTCCTCCGTGGGAAATACTCGACCGTGTTGCCAAAAAGACCGCAAAACCTGCGATCTTGGTCGGTTGTCTAAAAAGTGTCAAATCTAGTCAAGGAGCCTGAATTACTGGCCCTCTGGTTCCCATGTCCGGTATTCACATTCTTCGCGATTCCGAATTAAGTAAATTCCGTGGCGCTGCTCAAAGGGAAGCGAGTCCTGTTCCACCGCGTGCGTGACAGGCGACGCGTCGCCACAAAGTGGACAGTCCGGATCGCGGACCCGTTCCCCAATAACAAACCGGCAACGCAGGCCGTCGTACATCAAGAAACGGCGGGCACTATCCGCATCACGCTCCAAAAAAACCTTCACGGTTTCCACTGTCGCCAGGCTCCCCATGACTCCCACAATCCCGCCAAAGATACCGACCACCCGGCAAGTTGCCGCGGTGCTTCCAGGCGATGGTTCAGGGACGAGGCACCGATAGCAGGGGTTCTCCGCACCGGGAATCACCACTAGCAGCTGTCCCTGGAATCCAACTGCCGAGGCAGAGACCAGCGCAACCCCCTCAAGCCAACAACAATCGGCCACCAGAAACCGCGTGCAGAAATTGTCACTTCCATCGATGACAACATCGTAACCTCGCACTATGTCTCGAGCGACTTTGGCGTTGTTGAGCAGCATGTGGTACGTATCCACCACACAATTGGGATTGAGCGCGGAAATCGCCTCTTTGGCGCACTCCACCTTGGCTCTGTCCACGTCAGTTGTTCGGAAAACGACCTGTCGCTGTAGATTCGAAAGCTCGACCGCGTCACAATCGCACAGTCCGATGCGCCCCACCCCGGCCGCGGCAAGATACAGGGCCGCGGGCGAGCCGATGCCGCCCATTCCAATGAGAAGCACGCTGGAGGCTTTCAGGCGTTCCTGCCCGGAATGGCCGACCTCCGGCAAGATCATGTTGCGGGAATAACGCATAATTTCTTCTTCTGAAAAGTCGAGGTTCATTTGCCTTACCTCCTTCTGTTTTGACTAGGACCAACTGTTTCAGGAGCCGACCTCGTGGTCTTTTCGGACGCCGGTAAGGCCGTTCCATTCCTTCCGCTCACAAGGGTTATGGGGCCGACGTCGGGGTTGAAATCAACAAAAGTGTCCTACCGCGAGACCCGGGGAAAAGGGATGCCTCCTATTAGTTAAGTAACTCGATCGTTCTGATAGACATTTACCGCAAAAAAAATCACCCTAGTTTCCAGGAACTCCGGTTGATCGAGGACAAAAGATTCAAATGTGGAGGGGCCGCTAAGGAGATCCCCACACAAGACCCGCATGCATGACACTGCCATGAGAGCGAAGGACCTGTCATTTTTTTTTGGACAAGGTCGCTCGAAACCCGAAGCTTCGACCACGAAGATTTCAGATCGCATAGTCAACAAATCCTTCCTCCCGTGCCTTGGCTTCCTGCTGTACAAGCTCCTGAAAAGTAGTGCCGTCGTAGACTGCTTCCAGGGCCTTCTCCGCTCGTTCCCACAAGGAAAGAAACGGGCAATACCCATACATGGGGCAAGTGTCCTTTTTAGTTTTTACTCCGCAGTCCACAGGAGACAGGGGGCCTTCCGTAAACCTTAGAATTTCGCCGACTGTGAGTTCACGAGCCTGACGAGTCAGGAAATATCCGCCGTCTCTACCCCGAGCCGACTCGACAAATCCCCCCCCTTTCAAACGGTTGAGAATATTCTCCAGGAATCGACGGGGAATGGCCTGGGCCTCCGCTATCTCGCTGATCCTGATGGCCCCTTTCCCATGGCGCTTTGCCAATTCAAAGACAGCTCTCACAGCATATTGAGATTTTTGAGAGATTGACATACGCCCTGCCGCAATACTACTTTCTCGACCGATTAAGTAGAGTTTTACCACCGCAATGTTTCCGTGTCAAGTTTTTTTACCAATCTGGGGGCGCGCGAAGGCGGCTGTCTCAAAACTAATGGATACGGCGGAATTGTGTTGCGCGGCGGGTAGCCCGGACGTTCGGTGGGACAGGCTTCCAGCCTGTCTATTGGAATGACCGGCAAGATGCCGGTCCCACCCGCGGGGCGCGAAGCGACAGGAGGTCTGGTGGCCGGGTCCTGCGCGCAGAGTAGAATATCTTTGATCAATCGTGTTTTCGTTCGCTGAGCAACCTCTTGCCAAGTTCCAAAACGTTCTCAGGAATATCCTCCTCGTTCTCCCCGCGGCGGACGAGGCTCAAGCTCTGAGTCGGGCATTTGTGAGCACAGGCCCCACATCCGATGCACTGATCGGGATCGTAGGCCACTTCCTTAAGGTCTTTTGACTTAAGTTTCCCGCGGTTTCCCGGTTTCGGGACATTATCTTTGCCTTTCAGTTCAATCGCTTGCACAGGGCAACGCTGCGCGCAAAGCCCGCATGCCTGACAGGTCTCGGGGTTGACTTGCACCCTGTAATTCGACCGCTGGTGCTTGCCCATAACCAAATGAGGCATCTTTACCGGTTCGAGGAACTGGCAACAGCATGAGCAACAGTTGCATATGGTATCGATCCCCGTCTTGGTGTTCGAGATGCCGTGGACCAGTCCTGCATCCGCGGCTTTTTTGAGAATCTCCAGCGTTTCTTCACGGGCTATCTGCCGGCCCATACCATTTTCTACCATGTAACGGGCCAATTGCCCGAAATGCAAACAAGTTTCAGTGTCGTGCTTACAGTCGGGGAGGCTGGGATCAAGATTGTGACGATGACGACAAGGACAGGTGGCCACTGCGTGATAGTCGGCTGTCAGCACGTATTCAAGAACGTCCTCATAGGGGAGTATCTGCCTGGTATCCTTGATCGTTTGCCCTACGGGTATTGCTCGAAGGCCCCTGGTGGGGTGTCCCATGACCTCCGCGCCCAGGTTTTCGACGTAATATTTGTTCAGCATTGGCGATATCTTACGATTCCATTCATCATCTTCACCCTTCCAGCCAGGCATGCGGTAAAAGAAAAACATCGGGTCAGAAAACGAATACCTAGCCCCTGATTTGCTCTCGTATTCGCGGATAAACCCCTTTTTAACCATTGGCTCCATTTTTGCCTTCAGCTCTTCTGCAGGCAGGCTAAACCTCTTCACAAGGTCTTCGATGGTTTGAGGCTTGTCAGGCAAATCCAAGAGGAACGCTGCTTCCTCCCGTGTGAACCGAATCTTGAACAACGGCAGAAGCAGTTCGGATTCCGGAAGACCGAAAATCCCGGTTCGGCATCGGTCTATAAGAGCCACGTACGCTTTCTCGTCAGTCATGATCACCTCCAAGACTCATGAAACCGGAAAATAGATGGACCTTCCGCACCGTCCGTTCCTCCTTTTGAAGATATCGGTTGGGGGGGTTAGTTTGCATACAAGATATCGGACCAAAAAAATCACCCACTGATGTGCCTGAGCAGTCGCTTCAATAGGACCTGTTCCTCAAGCGACAATTCACCGAGGATCTCCTCGTTTGCTTTTTCCCGCTCCACAGCTATGAATTCGTTCAGGTCACGGGCCTTCGATCCAAGGTAGATCCGCAAAGATCTCTTGTCCGCTGAATCGGTTTCCTTGATTATCCATCCCTTCTCGACCAATCTATCGAGGACACCGGAAAGTGTAGCACTGTCCAGCATTAGTTTCCGACCCATCTCTCCGGCGGAGACCCCCTCTTCATCGCGCAATGCTTCAACGACTAGAACCTGAACAGGTGTGAGCCCGAAAGGGACAACTTTTCTTTTCAGATTCCCGTGAGCCTTCTGGTAGGCCTTTGCGAGAAGAAACACTATGCATTCGTGGTATCGCATACTTTACATCCGTTAGTATACTAACTAAATCTTTCGCTATGGCCTGTCAAGAAAATGGTCCACCCCCCATAACCGTTCAGTCGCGACCAGAGAGAGCCGCACCGATATGAGCGGATTGCTTCGCTGCGCTCGCCATGACATGCCGGATGGCGTCAGTGAGGCCGCGAAAGGGGTAAGCTATCCCCCATGCGGCCAACAAAGAGCTTGGTCGCTCGTTCGGATGCCTGCAAGGACAGACTGATAAACACATCCCTTCGAGCACTTAATATTGATTGCGGTACCAAGAGCTTTTCCGCTATCCTCATGCTTGTCGCTGCCCGCTGTCTTTCATGTATTGCTGCGGGTAGGCCGGGTCTGTTTGACAAGCTCACATAAGCGGTCCAAAACGCCCCTAAGAATCGTTAGCCTACAGGAGCCGTCCCCCTCAAATGCCTCGGAAGCAGCAAGTTACACTAAGCCTCGAAGCCGATACGGCGTTTCTCAAGTTGGCCACCTCTTTTGTGGAAAACAGCGCCGGTGCTTTTGGAATGGATCACTCGGGCGCACTGGCTCTAACCCTGGCCACTGAGGAGATCTTTGCCTACCTCTGCACGGTTGGAGTCCCGCGCCAAGAACTTGAAATTCGATGTTTCGGAGGTCTGTACTACGTCAAAGTGCAGTTCTTCTTTGAAGCGCAAGACTTTAACATGCGGTCTTTCAACCTGACTGCAACCGCGTCTGTCCAGGACGAAACGAGCTTTCAGGAAACCGGGCTTCTTATAGCCTCCCGCATGGTAGATCGCTTCGATTTTTTTGTGGGCGAAAGCAACAAACACCTTCTGACTCTCACTAAGGACAAGGATTATCCGGTCATTGCTACGGATGATCTGCCAAAAATACAGGGCCTTGTTCATTTCAAACTGAGAACGCCAGACACTGAGGAAGTCAAATTATTCGTCAGCCTTGTCCATAGGCAATATGCCGGAATGATTCTGCCCCCCTTCTTTAGTTTTCCCGGCAAAGTCGCCGATATGGTGGCTTCGGGAGAATATCGGGCAAGCATAGCGAGCGACGAACGCGGGCAGATCGGAGGAGGGATCTTATGGCACATGGCCAGGCAAACCGTTGCGGAATGCTATGGACCATATGTCCTCGGACCCAAATCAGAGACTCGCACCGAAATGGCCGCGTCACTCGTAGATAGGTGTATAGAGAACCTGGCCCGAACCGAGGTTGTTGGGCTGACAAACCGATTTCCGACCCAGGACCTGCCCGAAGGATATTTCCAGAAGCTGGGAATCTTGAGGTATCGGACCGAGGACCGAGGCACACGGGAGCTACCTATATTCTATCGTGAGCTGCTGGAGGATGCAGGGACCGCGGTGTGGTGCCATCCGGAACTCGAAGCATTCCTGAAAGGGGAATTTGAGCGTCTTTTTCTGGCGCGGGAGATTCGGCTCGTTCGGAGTCAAGGAGAAGCCACGCAGGCGTACTCGGTGTTGTCCGCCGAGTTTGACCGTCCCAATAAGCAGGTTACCCTCAACCCCGTCTTGTCAGGGACTGATTCAGAGGACAATCTGGCTCGTCACGTGGAAATCCTCACGAACGAAGGCCTAACGAACGTTCTCTTTCCGCTGGACCTGGGAGAGCCCTGGCAGATGGAATTCGTCCCCGCATTGTTGAAGAACGACTTTGAACCTCGCTTGGTCTTGCCTTACGCGGGCAATCGGGACCTGGTGGTCTTCCAGCTCAAAACAGGTGATCTGCCAGGATGAACCGCCCCACTTTGGAAAGATTGGTTCCGGATTATGTTCGGCATTTTGAGGCATATATCCCTAGTAAGCCTGATGCCGAATTGATGAAACTATACGGGTGCTCTCGCCTGTATCGTCTCAACAATAACGAGAACCCCCTAGGCCCACCTCCTCTCGCCCAAGCAGTAATTAAGCGCTTTCCGCCTCCCGGAGCGGCCGTTTATCCCAGCGGCGACTCTTATTATCTGCGCAAGAAGTTGGCCGATCAATTCGGCAAACACCCTGACCAATTCCTGGTAGGCAACGGAGCCAACGAGGCAATAACGTTCGTCATAAAAGCCTTTTGTGAAAAGGGGGATAATATTGTCACCGCGGATAAGACATTCGCGGTCTATGAGTGGGTGGCCCAGTTTTCCGGCTTCGAGGCGCGACTGGTGCCTCTGAAGGACTACGGGTTCGATTGGCAGGGAATGTTGGAGCAGATAGACCAACGCACCAAGATCCTGTTTGTGTGCAATCCAAACAATCCCACCGGCACTTATTGGAACCGGGTCACTATGCGGGCGTTCCTCGATGCTGTGGGTGGCCGCCGGATCGTGGTGCTGGATGAAGCTTACTTCGAGTTCGTCGATTCGGATGATTTCCCCGACGGAATGTCCCTGATGAACGAGTACCCGAACATAGTGGTATTTCGGACGTTTTCCAAAATGTTCGGGTTGGCCGGCCTCCGCATTGGTTACCTTGTAGCTGACCCGGATGTGGTAGACATAATACGACGGACTTGCGTCGTGTACTCGGTCAATTCCCTGGCACAGGAAGCAGCCCTGGCCGCGGTGGGCGATACGGAGCACATCCGGCGAACTCGCGAGCTGGTGGCGGAAGGTAAAAGGTTCCTTAGCCGCGAACTGACCGGCTTAGGGCTTCACACGGTCTCAGGAGAGGGCAACTACATGATGATCAAGCTCCCCATGAGCGACACTTTGGTCTATCGCAAGCTCATGGCCGAGGGCGTCATGGTCAGGACGATGACCGGGTTCCGTTTCCCGAACTATATCAGAGTGACTATCGCTAGAATGGAAGCAATGGAAGCCTTTGTCGAGGCGCTCGCCAAAGTGGTTCGGAGACCTTAATGTGGTTGGTCCTTAATTTTTCCATGGCCAAGAAAATCTAAATGAAATTCCAGAACAAACAATCCATGAGGCCTTGTAGCATAGGCACACCCTTGCCTCGGGTTGACGCTTACGAAAAAGTCACGGGCACGACCAAGTACGCGGCGGACTATTACGGCCGAGACATGGTCTGGGCAGGAGTGAAGAGGGCAGGCGTTCCGCATGGTATCTTGAAAAGCATCGATGCTGAGTCAGCCCGACAGCTTTCCGGAGTCATTTGCGTCCTCACCCACAAGGACGTTCCGGGAACCAACAGGCAGGGAGTTATCAGAAAAGATCAGCCTGTCCTGGTTGACGACAAGGTGCGTCATTGCGGCGACGCGGTAGCGCTTGTCCTCGCGGAAAGCAGAGAAACTCTGAACCGAGCGCTCGACTTAATAAATTGCGACATCGAGGCTCTTCCCGGTGTGTTCGACCCGGAGCAGGCGCTCCACGGTGACGCCCCCCTCGTGCACACGGACAACGCGGAAGGCAACGTCCTCTTGAAAGGCGACCTTAAAACGGGCAAAGGACCGGAAGCCGAGGAAGAATGTGATTTGCTCCTGGACGCGTGCTTTGAAACTCAGCGGCAGGAGCACGCCTATTTGGAGACCGAGTCCGGCTGGGCCCGGATCGAACAGGACGACAAACTGGTAATAGTCTGTTCTACGCAAACCCCCTTCCGTGACCGCATGGAAGTGGCTGAAGCGCTCGGTATGGATATGAGCCGGATTCGAATAATTGCACCGTATGTTGGAGGCGCGTTCGGAGGCAAAGACGGTGTGACGGTCCAAAGCCTGCTCGGCCTCGCTGCTCTCCATTCGGGCGGAAGGCCTGTGAAAATGTGGTGGGGAAGGGAGGAATCCTTCCTTTCCGGGACCAAACGACATGCTGCACGCATGTATTACAGACTGGGCGCCAAGAACGACGGAACTCTGCACTTTCTTGACGTGAAACTCTTCCTTGATACCGGCCCATACGACCACCTCGGTGGCGTGGTTTTGGCCCTGGCCCTGGAACACGCCGGGGGGCCCTATCGCATACCCAATGTTCTGCTGAAAGGCTGGGCTGTTTATACAAACAATCCCATCGGTGGAGCGTTTCGCGGATTCGGGGTCCCTCAGGTCACTGCGGCAATGGAACAGATGATGGACATGTTGGCCGCAAAACTTGGGATGGACCCCGTGCAGCTCCGCCTTAAGAATGCGGTTGTAAAGGGCGACCAGAATTGTGCGGGCAAGACGCTGGTCTCCTCCACAGGGGTTGCCGATTGCCTTGAGACGCTGTCCAAACATCCGTTGTGGACAGGACGGACAGGATGGAAGTCGAATGCCGGGCCGTTCAAACGCCGCGGGGTCGGCGTGGCTGCGGTCATGCAAGCGTCCGGATATGGACCTGTGGTGCCGGATTATGCCAATGCCAAGCTGGAGCTGACTCTTGACGGCAGGATACGAGTGTACTGCGGAGTGGTGGATATGGGTCAGGGGAATGCCAGCACAAATGTTCAGATAGTAGGCAACATTCTGGCTCAACAAGCGGATGGGATCGACATCATCTTGCCTGACACGGACCAAACGCTACCGAGTGGATCGGCCTCGGCCAGTCGCTGCACATACACTTTTGGCAACGCTCTTATCCAAGCCGCGGAAACCCTCAAAGGCCGCATCCTCCAAAGGGCCGCGGACCTGTTGATGGCCCCCGGTAAGGAAGACCTGGCGATGATTCCGGGTGCGGTCCGGCATCTGAAAACAGGGCGGGAGTTGTCACTTTCCCGCATCGCGCAGCTACTCAACCCGGCGGAAAGAGTCGCGGTTGGATATTTCAGGGCGCCCACCGCCACAGATGATCTCGGCGTCCCTGATGACCTCCGGCTGCACGGATTTCCACACACCCTGTTCTCTTACGGCGCTCACGTGGCCTTGGTTGAAATTGACGAGCTTACGGGCGCGGTAGACGTCAAGCGGTACCTTGCGGTCAGCGACTGCGGCAACGTTATGAATCCGGAAATCTATGAACAGCAAATACAGGGAGCTATTGCTCAGAGTCTGGGCTACGCCTTGTCCGAGGAATTTGAAGTACGCGCCGGAAAGGTGCTGACACCGGACTTTTCCACCTATACCATCCCCACGTCCGCGGATGTGCCGGAAATTGATTCTATTCCGGTCCAGGTACACGAGCCGACAGGGCCTTTCGGGCTCAAAGGCGCGGGAGAGGTCGCCACAAACGGGCCTCTGCCGGCTGTAGCAAATGCTGTGGCCGATGCATGCGGTGTGCGGATTTTTAGGTCTCCCTTGACACCCGAGCGCGTGCTCCGAGCAATTCGTGAGGCCGAAGGCAAGGAACCAGCAGAATGAGAATCACCTTCAGGCTCAACGGTGTGGATACCGTGATTGACACAAATCCCGATCGCCGCGTGGTTGATCTGCTTCGCGAGGACTTCAACCTCACAGGTACGAAGGAGTCCTGCGGCGCAGGGGATTGCGGCGCGTGCACTGTCCTGGTTGACGGTGAAAGCCGCCTCTCCTGCCTCATGCTCGCGGCCCAGTTGGAGGGTCGTCAGATTACCACTATTGAAGGGGTGGCAAATGGAGACGTTTTGAACCGGGTTCAGAGGGCATTCGTCGAAAAGGGCGCGGTTCAGTGCGGCTTCTGTATTCCGGGAATGGCTCTTGCCACTCTGGATCTTTTGAATCGGAATCCCGCTCCGTCCAGAACCGAGATCCGGGAAGGCCTCGCGGGCAACCTCTGCCGTTGCACCGCGTACCAAAAGATCGTTGACGCTGTCGAAGCGGCCTCTGCTTCCGCCACAGACGAGTAAAACCAATGCGGAACGTTTTTCTGCCCCGTGACCCCGAAGAGCTTTGGGCAATTTTGCAGAAAGAGCCTGACGCGGCGATTTACGCGGGCGGAACTGACGTGCTGGTGATGATGCGCTCGCGCCGACTCAACCCTCCGTGCCTGATTTGCCTGGAACGCCTGGAGGCCCTCAAGGGCATTCGAGAGCACGGCGAAGAGGTTTTCATCGGAGCCGCCACTACTCATAGCCGCGTTGCAGCCCACCAACTAATCAGACAGCATTTTCCCGTCCTGGCCAAAGGAGCAAGCGTGCTCGGCTCGGCACCCATTCGGCATATGGGAACCATAGGGGGCAACATCGTGACTGCCTCCCCTGCCGGAGACACCCTTCCGGCCCTTTACGTCCTCGAGGCCGAAGTGGAAATCGGTTCGGCAAACCAAACCAGACGCGTCCCCTTGAACGAATTTATCACCGGACCGGGAACGGTGGGCCTCGCACAGGGTGAAGCACTCACCGGAGTGTGGCTGAAAAAGACTTCCGGGTGGAGTGTGTCTCACTACGAGAAAGTCGGCAGGCGGAAAGCCCAAGCCTGTGCCGTGGCCAGCATGGCAGCTCTTTTGAACGTGTCGGAGGCAGGTATGGTAGAGGACGCGCGACTTGCCTGGGGCAGTGTCGGCCCGACCGTGGTCACTTCCCGAGCGGTGGAGACCGCCCTAATTGGCGAGCAGCTCACCTCGGCCACGTTGAAAAGCGCTGCTCGCCTGGTCGAAGAAGCCGTATCCCCCATAGACGATGTTCGGGCCTCCGCGGAGTACCGCCGCGTGGTCGCCGGCGCTCTGCTTTCGCGTCTTTCCCTTGAAGGGAAGAGCCGGTTGTAAAAACCTCGCGGCCGAACAAGTACTCATTCAGTTACGCGAGGGAATTTGCCGTTCCCTGTCATTGCGAGGAGTGGAACGACGAAGCAATCTCCGCCTTCAAACGCTGAGATTGCTTCGCTGCGCTTGCAATGACACGTTTTAAGCGGGAAGGCTCCCCCGCAATACTGAATGGTTGCCACAACAATAAGTAGTCTATTGACAATAAGACTTATGGTCCTAGAACATGTCCCATCGTTCTCACCGATTTTAGAGTCGGAAGACTTAACAGGAACCTCCAATAAGCCTGAGTGATGCAAACAGAACCTACCTACAGCCCCCGCGGATCAGGACCGGAAAACAAAGATATTGCTGTTTCCGCGCGCGACCTCGGCAAATGTTACCGAATTTATCGCTTTCCCAAAGACAAGCTCAAAGAGGTTCTGCTTTTGGGGCGACGGTTCTATCACCGGGAGTTTTGGGCCCTCCGAGACGTCTCCTTTGACCTTAATAAAGGCGAAACAGTCGGCATCGTCGGAAGAAACGGCAGTGGAAAAAGCACTCTGTTACAGATAATATGTGGGACACTGGCTCCCACGACGGGAACCGCAGAAATCTACGGACGGGTGTCAGCCTTGCTCGAACTGGGCGCGGGGTTCAGCCCTGAATTCACAGGCAAGGAAAACGTTTACATGAACGCGTCCATCCTCGGTCTTTCCCGCAAAGAGATTGACGAGCGATATCAGGAAATTGTGGAGTTTGCCGACATCGGGGATTTTATCAACCAGCCGGTCAGGACATACTCCAGCGGCATGTACGTCCGCCTGGCATTCGCGGTGGCCATTAATGTGGAGCCTCAAGTTCTGGTGGTTGATGAAGCGCTGTCTGTGGGTGACGAGATCTTCCAGCGCAAGTGCTTTTCCCGGATTCGGGCCCTCAAAAAAAAGGGCTGCTCGATTCTCTTTGTCTCACATTCAGGGGCTACGGTTATCGAGTTGTGCGACAGAGCCATGCTGCTGGATAAAGGCGAGTGCGTCCTGAGCGGCGACCCCAAGCAGGTGGTCAGTAATTATCACAAGCTTATCAGCGCCCCTCGGGAAGACCAGGAGCGTTTGAGAGACGAGCTGCGTTCCCGGAAAGGACCTACGGAGGCGAGACTCGAGAAGGAATCGGTTGACACCGAGCGATTGGGAAGGGTCCGCCAAACGGGCGAAAAGCCCTTTTACGACCCTGACTTGGTCCCCAAAACAACCGTACGCTACGTTTCCAGAGGAGCGGAAATCTCCAACCCTGTGATAACCGCTCTGGATGGCGAGATCGTGAATAATCTTGTAGGCGGCGACGAATACCTTTATTGCTACACGGTAAGGTTTCACGAAGAGGCTTCTTCAGTCCGGTTCGGGATGCTCATCAAGACCGTAACCGGGTTCGAGCTTGGCGGAGCGAAAGATGCCACTTTTGACGAAGCGATATTGGTTGTGGAGGCTGGGACCGTCGTCGATGTGAAGTTCAGGTTCAGTTGTTCTTTATTGCCAGGAGTTTATTTCTTGAACTGCGGCGTGGTGGGAAACGTGGAGGGCGTCGAAACCTTTCTGGATAGATGCGTTGACGCGGTAATGTTCAGGGTCATGCCTCAGCCGGACATGCGACCGGCAGGAATCGTCGATTTCAGGATCAGAGCCTCAATTGATATGCGGCGGGAACAGTAAAAAGACATTATATTGTCGCCAAGAGTTTTGGCATCTAAGACTCTCTGTAAGGTATTCGTTCAGTTACGAGGGGCGGAAGATTGTCATTGCGAGCGAAGCGAAGCAATCTCAGCGCATAAAAGCAGAGATTGCTTCGTCGTTTCACTCCTCGCAATGACAGAAAAGCGGCAACTCCCCCGCGTAAGTGAATGGTTGCCTCTGCAAGTAGCATCACCACGTACGATTTTGGTCTGGTTTCAAATTGACTTTCGCTTGCCGGTCAGTACCTCCCGGAGAGCCTGGACACTCGTCGCCAACGTTTTATAAATACCGTGTTCCTTACGAAATGCCCATACGCGCTCGAGCAGATCAGGATTTCGGGTCGCCAGGTAATGCCTGCCCAGTCTCAGAAGCTCCTTGTGCGTGGGGTCGTAGGACGCTCTGAGCATCCTTATCATTTCCCTGGGAGTCGGAAGCGGGGGCTCATGGTCGCGCACGAAACGCATCGAGAAGTTAATTACGTTGGAACCTATGAGAAAGTAGTTGTAGTTGCCGCCTGAACACTTCAAGCCGTGCATGGCGGTCAGTAAGCCCAAAGTAAAGGGATCAAAGAACAAGGTGTGGTAGATGTCTCGGTATTTTTCTTGTTCCAAACTTGTGTCATCTGTCAGAGGGGTATGAAGAACTATCATACCCTCCTTTTCGAGGCACTTGAGCAATTGTTTCAGGAAGGTATGCGGGCATGATACGTGCTCGATCACATGGCAGGCCCAAATGCAATCATATTTCTCTTTGCACTCGAAGTCATCCAAAGATGTTCTTACTACATCAATGTTCAGTTCTTCGCGTACGAATTCGACGTGCGACGCGGACAGATCCAGTCCGGTGACCTCAAACCCTATTTGCTGAAACACCCATAAATGAGTCCCCCGGCCGCAACCGACGTCAAGAAAGCGCGGTTTGCGGGAATGCTTCCTTTGAAACTCTTCTCCCCAAGCCTGGAATCCCTCTGCTATTGTTGCTACTTTGTGGCGCTCCAGATAGTCTCTCCCCTCAGGGCCGGTGAAGTTGCTCACGGCAAAACTGTCATCAAGAAAGCGTTCGTACCCCGGACACTCATACAAGCTGGCAAGCTCTTCTTCAGTATACGTGGGATGGATAAATTGCATTCCGCACACCGAGCACCGGAAGACTTCTCTATTAAAGGTTTCTAGGTCCGTCACGTATGGGGCGTAACCTTTAATGGTGGTGAGGTCGGACCTACGTCCCAGCAATGTTGTCTCGCTGTCACCGCACACCGGACAGGTATTGGCCTCATGGCGGTGACCCGACGATACGGGCTTCACGCCAGGGCTAGCTTGGTTGTTCATCCCGTGCCGATCCCCAAGTACATACTGAAATAACAGAGAAGCCGCTGATCCCGCGCCTGCGCAAGACCGCCCGCTTTACGCTGGAAAGTCACTTTCAGCGCATTCCGTCGAACAGTACATCACCGCTATTCGCCAGTCAACGTCGAAAGTCTACACGGCATCGGCCTCCTGTAAACCGCGGAAGTGTTTCCGTGTCCGCTGATTGATGCTATCATGCCAAAACTTCGACCACGTAATACCAATGTGCGTTCCGGCGAGTAATAGCAGAGCAAGGGAACCGGCGATTCCAGGAGAACCAACATGGCCGTAAAGTGCCCGGTCTGTAGCGCCACCGATTGTCGCCGCCTGGGAAAGAGATCTGATTTCAGACCATTGGACGAATACGCGGTTTATGTTCATGACATTTCGGTGTACGACCGGGATGTCCATCTGTGCACAGTTTGTGGTCTCCAGTTCATTGACCCGATTTATGACTCGAAAGACCTCGATGGCCTGTACAATCAAGAGGGTTATGAAGAGTTTCTCAGCAATACGCATCTCTTCGAAAGCCCTCACGATCCTGGCGCGCGCGGCATTCTCGAGCAGTGGAAGTCCAAATTCTTGGCCGCGGGAGTTGATTCCTGGCTGAAGGGATTTCGCCGGAGTAATACGACGGCCCCCACCTTCCTTGACGTTGGCTGTGGCCGGGGCCATAACTCGCTGATTTTTAAAGAACTAGGCTTTGAAGTTACGGGCATTGACCTGAGCGAAATTCAGATCCGCTACGTTCGAACCCACCTGGGACTTAGCGTAAAGAAGGCTTCCCTGGAAGATTTGGACACTGCGGAGAAATTTGACTGTATCCTTGCTGCGCACGTCATCGAACATGTTACAAATCCCCATGCATTTATGGTCAAGCTCGCGGACCTGCTTGCTCCCGGAGGAGTGCTCCTCATTGAGACACCGCTAACCAATGACTGGGGCATTGAGCAACACAGATATCGTGACATATATCACACCTTGTTTTTCGACCATTTCTCGCTCGCCTTGCTGGCCGGCATGCATGGATTCCAGTACCGAGAATCCATGAATGTCATTTGGAAGGCTGATTCAGATAGTATGGACATGTTGGTTTCGTTCGATCCGAACCGACAATTATCGGAGTACGAGCTGCCGCCTGCACAAATAAGGCATCTCAGAGCTTGCCACGATGCGGTACATAAGGACTATCTTAGGCTTGCACGATATTATTTGGGAAAAGAGTTCGAGAGGAGTTCCAAAAGCATCCTGCGAAGTGGCTTGGCATACTGGCGCAAGTTCGGATCTATTGCTGCGGCCAAGAGAACTGTGTTATTCTTAAAAGACAGGTACTTAAACCGAGTTGGCTGACACCTGAAAAACCTGCCTTACTGAGGTAACATATGCGGATGCTGGTAACTGGAGCCGGCGGTTTGATAGGCTCTGAAGTGGTTTCCTACTATTCAGACAGAGCGAAATCAATAATAGGCATAGACAACAACATGCGGGCTGATTTCTTCGGCCCTGAAGGCGATACCCGTTGGAACGTCAAACGCCTCGAGTCCATTCATCCAAATTTCAAGAATCACGATATTGACATCAGGAACCGAGAAGCCGTCTTCGACCTGTTCGAACAAGCTTCCATCGATGTCGTGGTTCACTGTGCAGCCCAACCGTCTCACGATCTTGCCGCGAGTCGGCCTCTGGACGACTTCGATGTCAACGCGGGCGGTACTCTCAACCTCTTGGAGGCCTGCCGACAGCATCGGCCGGATGCCGTGTTTGCTCACCTAAGCACCAACAAGGTCTATGGGGACGCTCCGAATCTTCTGCCGCTGAAGGAATTGGAGAAAAGGTATGATTTTGACCGGCACGAGGATTTCAACGGCATAAAAGAAGACTTCACAATCGATAATTCAAAGCATTCAATCTTTGGCGCATCAAAGGTTGCCGCGGACATCATGGTCCAGGAGTATGGAAAATATTTCGGAATGAAGACTGTTTGCTATCGCGGCGGCTGCCTGACCGGACCAAATCATGCCGGGGTTGAACTGCACGGCTTTCTCAACTATCTGGTCAAGGTGAATGTGCAGGGCGGACTGTACAAGGTGTTCGGGTACAAGGGAAAGCAGGTGCGAGACAACATACATAGCCTCGATGTGGCCCGAGCCATTGACTGCTACATCGAAAACCCCCGACCCGGCGAAGTTTACAACTTGGGCGGCGGCAGAGGTAATTCCTGCTCCATCCTGGAAGCTTTTGAAATGACTGAGAGTATTACCGGCAAGCCGATGAATCACGAGTACGTCGAAAAAAACCGTGAAGGCGACCACATCTGTTACATCTCAGACCTGTCGAAACTCAAAAGAGACTACCCTTCATGGGATATAACCGTAACCCTGGATGAGATTTTCCGGCAAATAGCCGAGAGCTGGATCGCAAGATCGAAGACAACAGCGGGGAGAACCTTTTTGTAAAAAGGTTCCTCCCCGCACCCCTCTCCAAAAACTTCTATATCCTGCTCGCTTGGCGGCTTCCGCTGGCAGCGGAAGCCGCCAAGCGAGTGCTATAGAGATTTTCAAAGAGGTACCGGGGCAACTCTCTTTCAGAGAAAGGCCTCGCCCAGAAGTTTAGAAATGGCCTCAAAACCTCGCAGTGAGAAAGAGGTATTGAATCTTCGTGCAGCACACCATTGTCGGCTCTGGCGACAATGGTGCAAAATCATGGGAGTTTTTGGGGAGGGGTCCGGGGAGGCCCTTTTTGTTCGGCCTCCCCGGAAACTCTTCCAAGAAATCATAGGTTTCGCAACCATTTCTACGGCTTGAAAGCGAATTCCAATAATGCCTAGCATGCGCATCATAATCACCGGAGGCGCCGGATTCGTAGGCTTCAACCTGACCAGGGACCTTGCCGAGGCGGGTCATCAGGTCACGGTGTTCGATAACCTTGTCCGTCGAGGAAGCGAGATGAACGTGCCCAAGCTGCTGAAGTTGGGCATTCGCTTCATCCACGGTGACATAAGAAGGGTCGAGGACTTTGCCGAATTGCCTGCTGACGCTGATTGCCTGATTGAATGTTCCGCACAACCTTCGGTCGTTTCCGGTTACGCCAATCCCCTATATGACTTCACTACCAACGTGGCCGGCGTCATCAACTGCCTGGAATTTTGCCGAACCCGAGGGATCGGCATGATTTTTTTGAGTTCAAGCAGAGTTTATCCGGCTGACAAGGTCAACTCTCTGACGGTGGTGGAGCGGGCGACTCGATGGGATTGGGATGCGCATGTCTCCAGTGAGTCGCTGCCACGAGGATTTGATCCGTTGAACGGGATCAGTGCGCAGTTCGATATGGACGGCGCGACTAAAACCATATACGGGGCATCCAAAGCGGCCGCTGATTTTTTCTGCCAGGAATACTCCGACGCGTTCAACCTACCTGTCATAATAAACCGATGCGGTGTGATCGCCGGAGAGGGGCAGTTCGGAGTAGTTCATCAGGGATGGCTAACCTTCTGGGCCATTAGCTGTTTTTTTGGAAGACCGATCGCCTACCTGGGCTACAAAGGCAAACAAGTTCGTGATATTCTGTTTATCAACGACTTGTGCTCCTTAGTCCGGATTCAGTTGGAAAGACTTCAGCAACTCTCGGGCCGAGTATGGAACGTCGGCGGAGGCCGAGAGAATTCCCTCTCACTTGTCGAAGCCACTGAATTGATGGAACGGCTCATGGACAAGAAGCTGGTGACAAGTCATCAAGACCAAATCAGAAAAGGCGACATGATAATATACATAACCGACAACTCGGAGATCACGCGAGACCTCGCTTGGTCCCCAACCGTCTCTATCCAACAAGGCGCGGAGAGCATAGCTCGCTGGGTCCGCGACAACAAGACCGCGCTCGCGGAATCGGGACTCTAATCCAAGTCTCAAAACAACCACGTCGGAATTCTCCGGGTGGTCCGGAAAGCTTAACAGGCGCGATGATTTCATGAAAATATTGATGTTGAATCCCCCTTGGTCCAAGGGAGGCCTCTACGGAGTTCGAGCCGGCAGCAGATGGCCCCACCTGGAAGACTGTGCAATCACTGATTATATGCCTTTCCCGTTCTTCATGGCGTATGCTGCGGCGGTGCTTGAGAGAGCAGGAAAGCAGGTCTCGGTTGTCGATGCATGCGCAGAGAAGTTGAACGACGAAGCGTGCCTTTCCCGTATCACCGAGGCGGACCCCGACCTCGTGATTTTGGAAACAGCCACTCCTACTGTTGACCTGGATCTGGCCTTCGCATCCAAGATCAAAGAGCGGCATTCAAAGGCCTTGATCGCCTTTTGCGGCACGCATGCCCTGATGCTTGAGCCCGACTTTCTTGCGAAAAACGGGCAGGTGAGTTTTGTCTTCCGCGGGGAATACGAAATGATCCTGCATGATTTGGTGCACGTGCTCGAACAAGGCGGAGACCTTGGCCAGATCAAAGGCCTTGTCTACAGAGGTTCCGACGGGAAAGCCCACGACAATGGGCCGAGGCCGCTGCTGAAAGACATTGATTCATTGCCCTGGCCGGCCAGGCATCTTTTTCACATGGAGCTGTATAACGACAGGCCCGGCGGGATTCCGGTCCCGTCTCTGCAAATGTGGGCCAGTCGAGGATGCCCGTACCAGTGTGTCTTCTGTGTCTGGCCCCAGATAATGTACGGCGGGAATCGTTATCGTGCCCGCAACCCTGTGGATGTGGTCGACGAGCTTGAATACTGCCTAAAAAAGTGGCCGTTCAAATCCTTCTATTTCGACGACGACACTTTTAATGTAGGAAAAGAGAGGATAATCCGCCTTAGCCGTGAAATAAAGTCCCGGAAAATAGGACTGCCCTGGTCTGTCATGGCACGCGCGGACCTTGTGGATCGGGAAGTCCTCCAAGAAATGAAAGACGCAGGGCTGGTTTCGTTGAAATACGGGATGGAGTCCGGTGTCCAGGAGTTGATCGACGCCAGCGGAAAGAACTTACAGATCAAGCAGGTTGAAGAAGCGGTAAGGATCTCCAAGGAGCTGGACATAGAGGTGCACCTGACTTTTACCTTCGGACTTCCCGGTGAAACCAAAGAAACCATCCGTCGTACCATTCAAAAGGCCATTGAACTGGATCCATTTTCCGTTCAATTCAGTGTGGCCACACCCTTCCCGGGCACGGCGTACTATGCTGACCTGTTGAAAAAAGGTCATATTTTGACCAAAAATTGGGAAGAGTACAGCGGGTCGACCGGCGCTGTCCACAGGACCAATGAGCTGACCAAGTCAGACCTCGATAGGGCCCTACAGGAAGCCCACGCCTTGTGGAATATCCACCTTATGGCATCTCGTGAACGCTGGCCGCGACTCGTTTTGCAGGGAATCAGGCATCCGGGCAGAGCGCTGGCTACTCTGAATAAGATGCTTCGATTTCGTTTCGGGTTGGGATGATTTCCTCTTTCCGCTCGCAATTCACGATGAAGTGATATGGAATTAAATGGTTTCTCTGGCTAGGAAACTGTTCACTGTAATCAGAGTTCTTGGCCTTCCGTCCATCGCGTTGCTCGGGGCATGGGTAATTTTCTTTCCCGTCCTATGGATCTACGCACGGTTTTTCCCGAGGAAATCCGACCGCGTCCTGTTCTGGACCAATGAAGGCTTCCGTGTCGCGCCGTCCAGGCTAAGATGTTACGGGTTTTGCGCTGAAATGAAAAAGCGGGGGGCTGACGCCAGTGTCTTGTCTTTTTGGGATCACATTGCCCATTACAAAGGTCTCCCGCCCTTTGAGATTTCGCTCTTCCGCAGAATTCTGTTGCTATTTAATGCAATGATGGCCGCGGTCCACTCGCGCGCGGGCATTTTGTTCGCACAGCGGCCTTTCTATGAGTTCTTGCCTCTGCTCTGCTTGAAGATCATGTACCCCTTCTCGTTGAAAATCTGGACCGATGTCGACGACTGGATCTATGAATATTCTCTCGGCTCATACGTGAATTTTAGAGATACGTTGCCTGTTCACACCCTTATTTCCGAGGGATGTGTGGTCTCAAGCCGGCATCTTGAACAGGAGATGCACAAACACTACAACAGGGTTGAGATCATCCCGACTTTCCCCGACGCCACTATGTTTCAACCGTCAACCGACTCCAAACCAGGTGAGGCATTGGTGGTGTTCGCGTGGACCGGCACGCTTTTTATGGAAATGAACCTTAAGGATGTGGTCTTCCTCATAAGAGCTTTCGAGCTGCTGAAGGACGACAGGGCGGTCCTGGAGATCGTAGGGGCTGGGCATTTTCTTGACGAAGCGAAGCGTGAGGCGGACAAAATCGCCAAACACGCAAATGTGGCCTTCCTTGGCTGGAGAGAACCGGAAACCATGCCGGATTACTATGCGGGGATTGACGTGGGGCTGTACCCCCTCACCACGCACGACGATTTTTCGCGTTCCAAGAGTCCGACGAAACTGTTCGAGTACATGGCCTGCGGCAAACCAACCGTCGCGACCGATTTCGGCGAAGCACCCAGATTTGTCGAACACGGGGTCACCGCTTTCATAGCGGCCACGGAGGAGGATTTCGCAACTTGCTGCACACTGCTTCTCAATGATCCTGAATTACGGAAGAGAATGGGCCGGAACGCGAGGAGGAAAATAGAAACTGAATATAATATCTCTGCGGCA
Source organism: Desulfomonile tiedjei (assembly GCA_016212925.1). Taxonomy (NCBI): domain Bacteria; kingdom Pseudomonadati; phylum Thermodesulfobacteriota; class Desulfomonilia; order Desulfomonilales; family Desulfomonilaceae; genus Desulfomonile; species Desulfomonile tiedjei. The sequence continues at coordinate 51,306 of JACRDF010000022.1, read as the reverse complement.
GCTTCAAAATTGAGTGAAATCCTAAATTTAAGACGGTGATGTTCGCTCCTCAACAGTTGTACTCTTTGCCAAAAGTTTTGTCCGATTCGACGCGCCATCATTCATCCCGTCGGAATATTTTGTATGCTTCCGCGGACACAGACGTGAAGCGGATCACGGCTTCACATTTGTCTTCAATTCGTTCAGTCGAGACTACTTTCGCGTACACTTCGCCTTCCACCGCCTTGGTCGCGCCATCGAGGAGCAACACCCGCAGGTTCTCCCATTGGCGGACGTCCTGGTCCAACGTGATCCGTGCCGATGTGAGGGAGGCATGGGTGATTTCCGCGGAGATCTCCGCCTGGGTGACGGTCTTCTGGTCCAGGCGTCTGATTCGAGCGTAGATTTTTTCGGGAAGCCGTATCGGCGGGTCATCATGGTCGCTGAGGTGCACGTCATAAGGTCCGCCGATGCCCCGCACGTCATATAAGGACACCTGGCCTGATATGCCTTTCATTTCAACGTGGAGGACATTCCGAACATCGAGCAGGTTTGATAGACGGTCGTGAGTGGAACTGCTGATCAAAACTTGCCCGCCTACGGTGAAAGACTCCATTCTACCCGTGAAGTTCACTTGGGAGCCCACTGCACCGTATTTCGTTCGCTTCTCCGAACCGATGTTTCCCACAACCACGCGTCCCGTGTTCACTGCGACGCCCATCTCGATGCGCGGCAGCCCGTCAGCTTCATTAAGAGCGTTGATCGCGTCCATGGCCTCCTGCATTTTCAGCGCGCACGCGACAGCTCGCGCGGGGTGGTCTTCCAGCGGTTCTGGCGCGCCAAAAAAAGCCAGGATGCCATCTCCTATGATCTCGTCGATGGTGCCACGGTAATCAAGCAGAATTTCCAGCATCTTGCCAAGGTAACGGTTTAAGAACGTGATCACCTGTTCCGGTTGCATATTGGCCGTAAGAGCCGTGAAGCCCCTGATGTCGGACATTACGATAGAGATTTCTCGACTCTCTCCCCCAAGCCGCAGACCGTCTTTTGCCTCCAGCAGACGAGTCACCACTTCACGGGTCAAATAGCGACCAAAGGTATCCCGTATGAAATCCCTCTGCTTGAGACCTTCGGTCATGTCCATAAACGCCTTGGCGAGCTGACCTACTTCGTCATGAGTCCGGATATCTGAAAGATCAATATTGAGATCGCCCCGCGCGACCTTTGCGGTTGCCCCGGCCATGCGACGCAGCGGACCTGCAATGGATCGAGCCACAAGGAGACTTACTGCAAGCAGCAGTGTAATCCCCAGAAGTCCCAACACCTCGTTAGTCAGATGGAGTTGGTTTACTCCCGCGAACAGCTCCTCCTTCGGCAAGACGGCACCCAGGGCCCAACCCGAGGATGGAATGCGGGCATAGGCCAGAAATGCCTCTTCTCCCCTGAGGCTCCTGCCCAGGTCCACGAACCCGGATTTTCGCTGAATCATCTCGCGGCCTATTTCTCGCAACTTCGGCCTGTTAAGTTCTTCTGCCAGGCTAAATATGGATTCCCGCATGACAAGTTCGCTTCGCGGGTGGGTGACAAAGTTTCCGTTGCCGGAAATGAGAAACCCGTATCCCGTGCGGCCCACGCTCATGCCGGCCACGAACTTGCCGAGCCATTCCAAAGACACGTCCGCGGTAATGATGGCCTTGACGTTAGATCCTCTGCCTTCGTCAGCCTCCGCGAAGAGCGGAAATGAATAGGTGGCCATAAGTATGTTGCCGCCGCCTTCATCGAAGTAGGGCTCGCTCCATACAGGGCCTTTCAGCTCTTTGGGTATGTGGTACCAGTCCTGCTGGAAATAGTTGTATTCCGGAGTCGCGAGCTGAACGTACTCGACCGTCTTGGCCTTTTTGCAAAAATAGGGTGCGTAGGTCCTCCTGGTGACGTCAAAAGCATAGGGTTCGTACGCGACCGCAACGCCAAATACCTCGCTGTTGTCTTCCACCATTTGACGCATTATGCGGTGAAGGGTGTTTTCGTTATACCGGGAACTTTCAAGAAAGCAGGCAAGGTTCCTCGGGACTTTTTCCACTCCTCTGAATTCTCGTTCGATCCGGTTCGCTACTGCCTTGGCGAGATTTACCGCGCTGCGTTCCGTCTCTTCGAGGATCATACGCTTGCTGCATACATAACTGTACGCAAGGATGCCTGAAAAAACCACGGCTGTGCCCACGAGCACGAGGAGCGTTATCTTTACGGCTATACTTCGAAGGCCCAGGAACCTCATTTGGGGCCTCGATAAAACTCGGCAAATGGGGGAATATCGTTTATGAGATTAAAATCGAGCAGTATTCCGGCTACTCTGGAGTAATCTTCGATTTTCAGCTTGCCAAGCCCTGACCCATTACCATCCGGTAGGATAAGGTCTTTCATGCGGGCAAGCATCCAGCGTTGATGGGCCCTGTTGGTACCCGTGTGGGCCTCTTCCGCGTATCTCATGACCACATCCAGGGCCTCTTCCGGGTGCTTGAAGGCATAAAGCCACCCCCTGAGAGAGGCGTCTACTACTCGCGCACATACTTCCGGGTTGGCGAGGAATGTCTCTTCAAGACAATAGATCCCATCTTCGGGAAAGTTCAACCCGAAGTCCTTCAGGAAGAAAGCCGTAAGCTCGTCCGGATTGAGGCCGCAGTTGAGAAGGGCGTGGTATTCATTGTACCACATGGCCGATATGGCATCCACTCCGCTTCTTAAGAATAGGTTCGCTGTGCAGTAGAGCGGAACCATCTCGACCATGAGGTTATTTTGACGAAAGAAAGCCCGTGGTTGTATGCGGAAATCTCCTTCCCAAAGGCCTACTCGTTTCCCATGTAAGTCGGCCGGTGAGGTAATACCGCTATTTTTCTTGGCAATCAGCATCAGCGCCGACTGCTGAACTATCTGTCCCAGGTTTATTACTCGGTTTCCCGCGCTCCTTTGCTGGATACCTGTGGAGAGCCAAGCTGTGCAAAACGTGGCGCGCCCGCTGGACAGCATCTCAAAAGGAAGACTGTCAGGACCGCCCCTGATGAGGGTAAGGTCAAGGCCGGCCTCTCTGTAAAACCCCTTTTCCAAGGCCACCATATAGCCTGCGAACTGTGCCTGTGGCATCCACTGAGGGACCAGAGAAACCTTGGTCACAGTCTCGGCCGCACAGAACGTCGCAGCCATGCAACTCAGTAGGACCAAAGAAACGACTATGCAGAGGTTCTTCATTATGCCGGTAAAAACATGACACATTAGGCCGGAGATTATATGCCCGTGAACCCTTGCGGATTGGAACAGCACTTGTCGGTTGACAAGAAGCCTCCGCGGCTCAATCCGGTAGTCATTCGAAGAATACCATTATGAAAGCTCGGAGTCTAATTTTTCCCCTTTCTTTGTCCGTCCTTTTTTCTGCCTACCCCTACCTGTTCGTCATTCAGGCCGAACTATCCAAATGTAATACGATCATGGTCACATGGAACAACAGTTCGCTCGTGGCCGGGATCCGTAGTGAAGCGCATTCGTTAGGGTTTGTAGTACATTAACGAATGTGCGTGCGGGTTCACCATGTCCAGCAAAGACTGTTGCTCCTCCTGGGACATCGGGCTGAAAGATCCGGCAAAAACTACATTTTCTTCAAGTTGCTCCACGGAATCACATCCGATCACTACATTGGTGATTGGTTGGGACAAGGCAAAGTGGAGGAAAGGTTTCATGGACGCGTACGCGGGCAATTTTGACGCGAAGCCCCGAAGATAGACCTTCATTCCTATTATCCCCATGCGCTTTTCGTTTGCCAAAGGAACGACTCCATCGAGGAAGCTCCGGTAAAACGGCTCAGCCGGGTTCACCGGAAGGAGAACCGTATCGAAATCGAACATCTCAATGCATTTCTTGATTATCATGGGATCATGGTGGCCGGTGACGCCGATGAACCGCGTGAGGCCCTTTTCCTTGGCCTCCACAAACGCTTCGATCGCGCCGTTCGGCCCAAAGATTTGCGCAATGTCTTCTTCGCTCCTGACGTCATGAACTTGCCACAGATCCAGGTGGTCGGTCTTCATGTTTGTCAAGGTCTGGCGCAAATGATCCAGAGCGCCTCTTTTATCTCTGGCGTGGGACTTGCTCGTGAGAAAGATCTCGTCACGTCTTTGTCTCAGTGCGTTCCCGTAATATGCCTCACTGCCGGAATATGCCAGCGCGGATTCGCAATAGTTGATCCCAAGGTCGATTGCCCGATTGATTAATTCGTATGCCGCCTTGTCATACCCAAAGGTCCTGAGGACCCCTTCCCCTCCAAGTCCCAAGATGGTGACTTCCACGCCGGTTTTGCCTAGTTTCCTTTTCGGAATTTCCATGAACGTTTCCTCTCCGAAGGCGTTTCACGTCCTTGCGTTTCGCGAAGACCAGGCCTCTACATTTTAGAGTATTTACTCTGAAGGTCGTTGCAAACTGTGATTTTGAGCAACATAATGCTCAAAGCCTCGACGGTCATGATCTGCGGTTTATGGCTTTTGCCAGAAACTCTGGCTTCTTCCATTCGGCAACCAGCCGGCGAGTACTATGGCTTGGGTGCGATTGCTGAAACTGGCTCAGAATTGGGGAGCGGAGGATTTCTCATGTAGGGGCGCTTCGAGAAGCGCCCTAATTTCGGGCGGTTCACGAACCGCCCCTACCGGTGCCATAGCAGAATCCTCGATTCTGAGACAGTTTCTGCTAGCTTGCCCAGCAGTGGCACCCGCAGCAAAGTCATGCCCCAGTAATGGTGCGACGCGCTGAGATGAGGCGGGCCTTCTTAAGAGCAATCGGACGCCAATTCTGGCAACCACTATTATTATGCGAAAACACGACTATCTCCTATTCGTTTTGATCTTTCTGTTGGCCTTGGCGGCTTTCGTCCGGGACGCGGCAGCCCAGCCCAAGGAATTTGAAGACAAAGACCAATCACTCATTAAAGCGGCTACCTATGGCGTGCTGCCCGCGGTGCAGCGGTTTCTCCGAGAGGGCGCGGATGTAAACGCGAGGGACAAGAAACGTCGTCTGACCGCTTTGATGTGGGCATCGCTAAATGGGCATGTTGAAATTGTCAAAGTGCTGCTCGACAAGGGCGCGGACCTGGAGGCTACCAGTGACGACGGTGCCACTGCGTTGATCGCGGCTGCGGGTCAAGGCTCTCTCCCCGTTGCTCAGCAACTCCTGGACAGAGGAGCCGACATTAATGCCAAGACAAACAAGAGGGTTACGGCACTGATCGCGGCCGCTGGCGCAGGACATTTCCCCTTAGTGAGGCTCCTCCTAGATCGCGGTGCAGACGTCAACGCCCGAACCGCTAAAGGCGCCACCGCGCTGTTATGGGCTTCTGCAAACGGTCGTGCCGATGTGGTGGAATTGTTGCTTGAAAGAAAGGCCGGTATTAATGCCAAATATGACGGCCGTGAAACCGCCTTGAGCCTCGCCCGCAAGAACGGCCACCAGCAAGTGCGGGAACTGCTGCTCAAACACGGCGCGGGGGAATGACGCCAATCGGGGATGAAGTCGGAGCATCGGCACCTAGGCCCTGTAGGGTGCGGTTCCGTTAGCCACCGTCTCAGCCCGGTTGTGTGGGGCCTTTTTCGCGACCGATGCGGTTCGCTTCGTTCACCACATCCCACAACTCGGCAAAAGCCAAGATTAGCCTTGACTGCTGCGACCATGCAGAAGTATGCTCCAAAACTGGGGGAGAAGCCTATCCGTCGCAAAGAAGAGGCTCGTATCTTTGGCCTAAATAAATTGAAAATTCCGCCCATACTCTCGGGGGGTTTAATCTCATGGACTCAAACATAGTCTGGAAATGTCCGGCATGTGGGATGCCCCAGTCTCACCCATGTGAAGAATGCCCTCAATGCGGGGTAATAGTCGCAAAGTACAATAAGCCGAAAGAATACTTGCCCGCTGGTGCTCAGGAAAACGATCAAGGCTCCGCTGCCCACTCTGGCCCGGGACCTATGTCAGCCTCGCCCGCCGGGATTAGAAGTAGCTTTGGCTATAAGAAACCTCTGACTTCCAAAACAGTGATAATTGGCGTCGCAGCTTTTGTGGGTTTGGCAATCTTAGCTTTACCGTTTATCGAAAACCCAACTGAAGCGCTGTTCCAGGCGTGCGGAGAAGGGGATGAGAAAAAGGTTAAACGACTCTTGAAGAAGGTAGATCCTAACTCTAAAGTAGACGGTCGGTCTCTAATTATGGTGGCTTCCCAAAACGGTCATACTCGAATAGTTGAGGCGCTTTTGGATAGTGGAGCCAACATCAATGACGAATCTCAAGACCGTCTCCCGGGTGAGTGGAATCACCTTAAGAAACCTTTGATCTGGGCAGCTGAGTACGGCCATGGAGAGGTAGTGCACCTGTTGTTGAAAAGGGGGGCGGCCCCAAATCAAATCGATGCCAACGGCAACACGGCCTTGATGTATGCCTGCAAGGAAAACCATGTCGATGTCGTCAATACTTTGATCAGCGCGGGTGCAGACGTCAGACAACAAAACATCAAGGGGCGCGTTGCAATGTATTTCGCTGCTTCGCACGGCCATCCTCGAATAATTCGGACACTTCTTGATTACGAGAGGCAAAATGGAATCGACGTTAATTCAAGAAATATAGCGGATGGTGCCTTGATACTTGCGGCACAGGGGGGCCATGTGGAGGCGATGAAAATACTTATACAGAGCGGCGCTAACATCAACGCCAAGGCCACTGACGGAACGACAGCTTTAATGCTTGCGGCAACCCCCGCGGTTATAGACCTGCTTGTACAAAATGGTGCACGTGTGGCCGAAAAGAATAATAAAGGCAGAACGGCCCTAGAAACGGCGGTAACTGATATTTTTCGTTCCCGTCATGAGTGTGTGGAGCGCCTGCTGAGAGACCGGGGCACCCATGACCGCAAAGATGATGCCCTAATACTGGCGGCAGCATTCGGCAACTTTAAGGATAGCGACAAAATAGTTGAGATGCTTCTGGACGCCGGAGCTGACATTAATGTCGTGACCACAAAAGGCGAGGGCCTCCTGGAGCTGGCCGCCAGTGACTGCAGTCTCAAGGTGGTTGAGTTGCTATTGAACAGAGGCGCAAATAGGGGAGCCGTTTCAGCATATTACAAGGCTGAGGCCCGGGGCGAAGAGTCCTCAGAAGGGAAGGACCCCAATATGCTTCATTTGGAGGGTTTCCCGCCGAATTGCAAGAAGATAGCCACCGTGATTATGGAAAGGAGGCGTAACCAAATTGTGGCCGCTCAAGCGGAGGAGAAACGAACAGCAGAAGCGGGGCAGCGGGCCATAAACGCGGTGAACCAGAGGGAATGCCTTGAACGTTGCGCAGCCTATTACAAGTATCAAGTCCACCCGCATAGTCCAGAGGGGGAAGATGGGCCGAAGAAATGCAGAATGGAATGCTATCGAAAATATGGGGTGTATTAAAAGAAATATTTGTGAGAAGCCTTCAACATATTGACATTACGGCGGTTCTCTAATCACCCCCCACTTTCACATCCGTTTATAGTAGTTCCCAAAAAGTTCTGTTAACAGGAAGCAGCATACTGGACAAGTCACCAGTGGCATCCATGAATCAATCCGTGAATAAGTCCCGCACACAACCATGCCACGCTGGAACAGTACGATGGAATAGCTGTCCGAAAGTACTCAAGTGGAAAGAGGAATACCTCGTCGTACACCGACAAAAGGAGCACAAGCTAATGGCGCATATTGCCCGTCTGGAGGGTTGGGTGGTCTTGGTTGCTACGGATTGGTACCACAAGCACGGAGTCAACCGGGGTCGACGATGTGAGAAGTGCGGTGCGCGATGGACAGTTCTTCGAGAAAACGGGCAGTTTAGGGCCTGGAAGGACAACCGGGAACGGACGCAGGAGGACGTCCTGGATTTCATTGGTAATAACGTTGTAGTAAGATGCTGTCAATTACAGTAGGGACAAGCAGCCTAATTACGCAGCCGTGTCGGGGAATACCCCGACCCTGAAATTCTGGGGACGCTATACGCCGCACGTAGGATGCGGTGACCAACGGGACCAGCATTATTGGCGGTGCGCGATTCTCTACCCACGACCGATGCGGTTGGCTTCGCTTACCGATCCTACCGGGACTGATGGTATAAGATCCTTCTACTTATTCAATATTTTTTCCACGCGCGGTGCGTGGATCCTCTCGTATGCAGGAAAATCGCCAAGGAGCGGTCTCGCGTAGTTTTTAAATTCAACGGTCACATTGTTAGCGCCTTCTATGAACGAATCAGGCATGCACTTCGTCTCCTTGGCGACTTCCTTTAGCGGAGTCAGATTGTATCTAACTCCATAATCGCCGACTCTTTCGATCGTGATCGAGCCGTCAACCCTGTGCCATGCCACGATCTGAACCGCGCGCTCGCCGACCTCCCGCGCCTCGTGCGCATCGACTTCGCTGACGCATCCCAGGAACGACCTCTGGAGATATCCGAAAGTATCAGATCTCACGCGCTTGATGTTCAGCTTGCTCTTGACCAGATTCATGAGCGCGTCGCCCAGGGATGTGGTCCCGGAAAGCTGGATATTCCCATGGGAGTCCCGCTCAACGTCTTTCACGAGGCCCGCGAGTACCGGCCTTCCCTGGGCATCCTGTATGCCTTCGGACACCGCGACAACCGCACGTCCATACTTGCTGTACATCTTGTCTACGCTACCAACGAATTCGTCAGCGTCGAACGTTCGTTCCGGAACATAAATCAAATGGGGCCCGTCATCCGGATACTTGCGCGCAAACACGGACGCGGCGGTAAGAAAGCCCGCGTGCCGACCCATTACTATGCCAATGTAAACCCCGGGCAGAGACCGGTTGTCCAGGTTTACGCCCGAGAAAGCCTGGGCCACGAATTTGGCCGCGGAACCGTAACCGGGGCAATGATCCGTCACCCGCAGATCGTTGTCGATAGTCTTGGGAATGTGCATTACCCGGAGTTCGTAGCCTTCTTCCGTAGCGAACTTATTCACGATTCGGCAGGTTTCCGCTGAGTCGTTGCCGCCAATGTAGAAAAAATAGTGGATCCCATGTGCCTTGCAAACGTCGAAGATTCGCTTGCAATACCCTTCGTCCGGTTTGACTCTGGTGCTGCGAATCCCCGCTCCGGGTGTCCTGGCCACCATTTCCAGGTTATGTCCGGTTGCTTCGGAAAGATTGACAAATTCTTCATTCACCAGGCCTTCGACCCCTCGGAATGCTCCATAAAATTGGGTTATGTACGGGTACTGGCGCGCCTGGAGCACTGCCCCGACCAGCGACTGATTGATGACCGCGGTAGGACCGCCCCCCATGGCAATAATTGCCTTTCCGGTCAATTTTTCCATTGCTCACTCCCTCATTTCATAAGAATCAAGTTAATCCCTGTTTGTCATGTTTCGGTCGATTTTACGCGATATTCGAGGAAGGTTCAAAAGGTAACGAAAAGTTCCCGCCAATATTATTAAAACAGGACCGGCAGGGACGCCGGCCCCTACTTTCCAAACCGCCAAGGCCTGGCCAAAAACCAGTTTGACAATCCCTTGGTCATACTATCATGAGATCCCTGCATTCCCCAAGATGGGGGATGTTGATTTCCGACGGGTCTGTGGATAAACTCGTTACATGAAGGACATGGAAACCGCGGAATCTTCTGTACGAGTCATCGAGTCGTTCGATGCCCTACCCTTGGACCGGCGAATCCGGATCTTCAGCGAGCTGTCCCCCGAGGCCCGTGAAGAGTTGGTCAGGGTTGTTGCGCGACCAGGCGAAATTGTCCGACAAATGTCAGAAGAAGAGATGTTCTTCACTGTAAAGAAGTTGGGGGAAGAACATGCCCCCGGCCTCATAACCTTTACCACCGGCAGGCAATTTTTGTACCTGCTGGATCTGGATCTATGGAAAAAGGACATGCTCCACTTTGAGTCTGCAGGACGCTGGCTAAATATGATAGCGGCCATGGGTGAGGGAAAGATTCTGCAATTCGTGCAAGTGACGGATTCCGAACTCATTGTGTCGTTGATGAACGCTTTCGTGAAGGTCCGAATAAGAAATCCCGACATCGATCTCGTTGAGGACTCCGACACGTTGCCGCCGTTCACACTCGACGACCTTTTCTTTGTCAAGTTCTCATCGCCGGCGCACGAAGAAGCTCTGAAGCGATTTCTTCAAACCATTTTTGAGTGGAATACGGAATACTACTTCGGCCTCATGGAAGAACTTGCCCGGGGCATACATTTGGAAAACCAGGAGGAGGCTCGCAGACTGCGTATGGCCCGGCTGGCCGATCGAGGCTTTCCGGAATTCGACGAGGCTGTTGAAATATACGCGTACATTCAACGAGGCGCCTTGTCGTATTCGCCGCCTGAACCTTTTGACGAAAGGGTCGAACCCTATGAAGCCCCTCGAAATGTCTTGAAATACCCTTTGAAGGTGTTGGAGCCGGATACTTTATTCAAGAAGGCATTAGACGAGATTTCAGACCCGCATGAAAGAGACAGGCTATCTCAAGAACTGGCACATCTTGCCAACAAGGTCATGGTCGCTGACGCGCGCGATCCGGGACAGGTGGATGACCTGCACGGAAGCCTGAGAAAGGTCAGCGGGTATATAAATATTGCCCTGGAAGAACTATCGAGAGAGGACATCTCAAAAGCCACCAACCTCCTGCGATCAAATCACATGGAATACCTGTTTCGCAGGGGATTCAGCCTGATCCTGGACTTGCGCAAAGAAGCCCAAAAGCTCCTTCGCAGTTACGAAGGAGGAGTTGAGAACCTGGGACATCCCCTCGCCGGTCTGATTCAAGGGCTTCTTCAAAAGAGACCGCTTTACGCTAGCACCACGCTGGGAGAAAAAAAACCTCGAGAGTTCGAGTCGCTCGACGACATAAATCTTATCCGTGGATTATTGAACAGAGCCGGCACGGAAGAATCCTGGGAGCCGGTGTGAAAGCGCTGGACCAATCCTTGTACGGCGCGCACGGCCGAGGCTGTCTGAAAACTAATGGATACGGGGGAATGGTGTTACGCGGCGGGTAGCCCGGACGTTCGGTGGGACAGGCTTCCAGCCTGTCTATGAGAATGACCGGCAAGATGCCGGTCCCACCCGCGGGTCGCGAAGCGACAGGAGGTCTGGTGGCCGAACAAATTCTTGAACCTGCTATATTCATCAATGAATCCATTGCAGTATCATAGGTCCAGACCTCTTTTGCCTGCGGCACCCGGAGGCAGTAGCGTCCGGGCTACCCACCATGGGCCGCTGGGGTTCAATTCGTAGCACGATCTGAACCTTTCTCCGACTTCTGAGACAGCCTCGGCCGTGCGCGCCGTACAAGGGAATTCCCCCATTCCAGTATTTTGAGACCCCCTTGGCAAGCCTGTCCCACCTATGGCTTTCAAAGCCGCTTCTAACGGCATGTTTAATTTCATTCCCCTCTGGTTCTCATCCCTTGTTTTTACCACTTCCATACCGTAGTATAGTTATATGTTCTCGACTTGTATGGTCGAGCAAGTCTTTAGAGGAAGTTGGCATCTTGCATTTTTTTTCCGATTAGTTTAAATTCAGACTCCTCCCCATCGATTTCTCCAGTTATGAAAAGATCCAGGAGAGCAAACTAATGGCAGATTTTGAGCCCACTATCGTAGCATTTTGCTGTCACTATTGCGCCTACGGCGCCGCAGATTTGGCCGGCAGCATGAGACTGGAGTACCCGACCAACATACGAGTGATCCGATTGCCTTGCACGGGAAAAATAACCCCGGTTTTCCTTTTGCGCGCCTTCGAAAAGGGGGCTGATGGTGTTTATGTTGCGGGATGCCTCGAAGGTGACTGTCATTTCATTCAAGGCAACCTGGTAGCCAAGCCGAGAGTGAACTATACAAAGAAACTCATACAGGAAGTAGGCCTTGAGCCCGAAAGGCTCGAAATGTACAACATGAGCGCAGCCATGGGCCCGAGGTTCGCCGAGGTGGCTCGTGAATTTACCGAGCGTATAATCAATCTGGGGCCGAGTCCCCTTAATAAGAACGTCAAAATCAAGAAAGAACAGGCAGCTTAACCCACAGCAGGCGTTTGCTTCAACGTCCTTTTGGAGGCATAAAATGGTCGTAGGTGAGAGGAAACCCTTCGATGAGATTACAAGAATGTTGGAGGGTCATAAGAAAGTCCTGGTACTCGGTTGCGGCGGGTGCGTTACTGTCTGCCTGACCGGCGGGCAAGACGAAGTTCGCGTCCTTTCCAGCCAGTTGCGGATGGCTCGGGATAAAGAAGGCAACCCCCTTGAGATCATAGAGAAGACCGTTGAAAGACAGTGCGATCCTGAATACATAGACGAAGTTCAGAGTCTGGTCCCGGAAGTGGACGCTGTGCTTTCCATGGCATGCGGGGCCGGCGTTCAATTTATGGCCGAACGATACACAGGGACACCTGTTTATCCTGCTTTGAATACCAGCTTCGTTGGCGGATCCAAGAAAGAAGGATACTACGTCGAGCGCTGCCAAACGTGCGGTGAGTGCAAGCTGTACTACACCGCCGGGATTTGTCCCATTGCCAGGTGCTCTAAAAGCCTCCTTAACGGTCCTTGCGGTGGATCGACCAAAGGCAAATGTGAAATCGATCCTGAAGTGGATTGCGGTTGGCAACTGATCATAGACCGTTTGGAATCCCTGGGCCAAATGGATCGGTACGAAGAGATCATGGCAATCTGCGACTGGAGATCCAACCGGGATGGCGGTCCGCGTAAGATGATCAGGGAGGACTTTCAACGATGAGCGGTGAAATCAAAACTGACAGCAACCTTGAAAAGATCCTGAAGTCAGGACAATTTGCCGTCACGGGTGAATGCGGTCCGCCCAGGGGAGCCGATCCTGAAGTCATTCGCAAAAAATGCGGGCTACTCAAAAGCAACGCGGATGCGTTTAATATTACCGACAACCAGACCTCCGTCGTCAGGATGTCCTCCATCGCCTCGGCAGTGATCATGATGCAAGAGGGATTGGAACCCGTCATGCAGATGGTTTGCCGTGATCGGAACAGAATAGCCATCCAGAGCGATGTTCTAGGTGGAGCGGCTCTAGGCATCAAAAACATGCTTTGTCTCTCCGGAGACCATCAGAAGTTCGGGGATCACCCACAAGCCAAGAATGTCTATGATATAGACTCCATACAGTTGATTCATACTGTTCGCCAAATGCGGGACGAAGGAAAATTCCTGAGCGGCGAGGAAATAAAAGGCGTGCCGAGATTGTTCATCGGGGCCGCGGAGAATCCTTTCGCGGACCCTTTCGCCATCCGTGTGCCGAGACTTGCCAAGAAAGTGGCCGCGGGCGTGGAATTCATTCAGACGCAGTGCATCTTCAATCTGAATAAGTTCAAAGAATGGATGAAAGGTGTGGTTGATAGAGGCCTGCACGAGAAAGTCTACGTACTGGGCGGCGTAACCCCGTTCAAATCCTTCGGAATGGCAAGGTACATGGCCAAGAACGTGCCAGGTATGGACGTTCCCGAAGAACTCTTGGAGCGTATGAAAGGCACCCCGAAGGAGAAACAGGCTGAAGAAGGAATAACCATCGCTGTGGAAACCATTCACCAGTTACGGGAAATCCCGGGCGTGGCGGGTGTGCATATAATGGCTATAGAATGGGAAGAAAAGGTCGGCGAGATAGCTCAGAAGGCAGGTCTTCTGCCACGTCCGACTGTTTGATCAATATTCTGACTGTTGGTGCAAAAGGGAGGCTTCACGTAATTTGAGGCTTCCCTTTTTTGGTTTCTTCATGCCTACTTGCTCGAACCGCCGTAGGCTGGAACAAGGCCCAGCAACACATGAAAATACCAATTGATGTCGCCATACAATAGTGCATCCAAATCAACGAAATGCATTGTCGAAGCGACCACGGGGATGAGGATCGCCAGTGGATGGAACCCGAAACCGGGCGGCGGCCGCCACGCGATCCTCAAGAGCTTCCAAAGCATGCCCAGCAAGGCGCAAAGATACAAAAGGAGAAACGGCAACCCGAGGTACACCATAAACGCCAGGTACATATTATCGGGACTATTAATTTGCTTTACCATGTCGTAAAAAAATTGGCGGTTGGGCCAGCGAGTAAGCTTTGAATCGTAATTCCACAGAAACTGGCTTAGTGGTGTCTCCAACCCTATTCCTATCACCGGATGCTGTTTGACGATATGCCATGAATATTCATAGTTCTCCAGTCTGTACTTGGTCCGGTTATCATTCATGATGGTATGCAATTTCGACTGAATAGGACTAAAGACATACACGGCCGTAATAAACACCACAACTCCACTGCACAATACCAGCGCGAGCTGCAATTTGGTCCACCGGCCGAAGACCGCTACCAGAAGCCACGCTACCAACAAAATTATCGACATTGTGTGGATGAACCGGTTAAACCCGATGGCATCCAGCAACAAGGCAACGTAACTCAAACAGACCAGCAGGATACCCAGAATGACGGTTACCGGCTTCCGTGTGCCGATCATGGCAATCGGCCCGAGAGAAAGAAGCAGAATGCGATTGATAAGTGTCCTGGGATTAGGATCAATCAAATAATGTATGGTCTTTCCCCACACAAAATAGGTGAGCAAACTGATTGCGAGGAAACCCACCAGGATGCCCACACAAAGCCACATGAACACCCGTTTTCCGACTTCGTTACGCAGCAATATCTGCGAACACCAAAATCCCCCCAGCCCAGAGGACATTAGGAAGAAAGACCTTGCCGAGGAAGAAAGTGGGGTAGAACTGAATGCGCCACTGATTATCGCCAGCAGCAAAAGAATAAAGGACACGGTCAAGTGGGACGGTTTGAGAGCTACTCCTTTGCTACGTGCTGCCGCGAGCGCGGTTATTAGGCTAACCGCGCATAACAGGCCTCCGTAAACATCGGCTTCATGTCCAAAGACGGTGAAGAGATAAGGTTGTACGAAGGCGACTGCAACACAGGTCAGGAAGAAGAAAGACCAGGCTGCTTTCTCTGCTAAGCTCATTTTTCCCCGTGTCTTTTATATGCAAGTCCTAAAAGACCTTTCAAAAGACATGAGGCGAGTTATCACAAATTGTCTTAGTAATCAAGGTTCACTACATTTAGCGCGTTCTTCTCTATAAATTCCCGCCGCGGTTCCACCTGATCCCCCATCAGGGTTGAAAAAATCTCATCTGCCTTGACCGCATCTTCGATGGCCACCTGCAGAATCTTCCTGTTCTCGGGGTTCATGGTGGTTTCCCACAACTGCTCTGCATTCATTTCGCCCAAGCCTTTGTACCTTTGTATGTTGAGGTTCTTGCGGCCGTGCTCAATTATAACATCTACCAATCCGGAGAAAGATGGTACTTGCAGAGTCTTATCATCTATCTGAAGTCCAAATGGCGGTTCACCGACGGAAGAAACCTTTTGCATGACAGATGCTATTTCACCGAATGACGGGGATTCCGTCAGATCGAAATCAATGACGGTTCTACGGCTCAACCCGTTGCGATGAGACATAACTTCGATACAGTATTTGGACTCTTCCTCATCTTTGATTATATTCACGTTGACTGGAAGAAGCTCGGGGTAGGTCGTCTCTATCCGTCTTAGAATGCGCTGAGCTAACTGCGCGGATCGCTCATAGTCGTCAAAGGAATCCGGACTCAAGCCCTCCCGCACAAAGGCCTTCAGCACCAGTCGCTCCATGTTCTTTCGTTCAAACACGTCCAGGATTTTTTCCATTCGCATCAGGCTTTTGACGGTGTTAATGAGCTGCGCTCCTTCGAGTACTTCCCCTTCTTTTGTCCGGATTTTAAGATTCTCGATCCCCTTATTGAGTATTATGTCATCCAGGGAACTCTCATCCTTCACGTAGAATTCTTGCTTGCCCTTTTTTACCTTGAAAAGCGGCGGCTGCGCGAAATACAAATAACCTCGGTTAATTACTTCCTTCATCTGCCGGAAGAAGAAAGTCATTATGAGAGTTCGAATATGCGATCCGTCCACATCCGCGTCGGTCATAATGATTACCTTGTGATACCGGATCTTTGAAATGTCAAAATCTTCTTCGCCGATACCGGTTCCCAAGGCCGTGATTAGTGTTCGTATTTCTTGGCTCTGCACTATCTTATCGAAACGGGCTTTTTCCACGTTTAGAATTTTGCCCTTAAGTGGTAGAATAGCTTGGGTTTTACGATCTCGACCTTGTTTAGCCGATCCTCCGGCTGACTCGCCTTCCACGATGAACAACTCTGCTCCTGCCGGGTCCCTCTCCTGACAGTCTGCCAGCTTTCCGGGCAAAGAAGACATTTCCAGGGCGCTTTTCCTCCGAGTCAATTCTCGGGCTTTGCGAGCGGCTTCTCTTGCCCTGCTGGCTTCCATAGCCTTGTGAATGATCCATTTGGCTGTCTGTGGGTTCTCTTCCAGATATTCAGAAAGCTTTTCGTTTATGAGTTGCTCTACTATTCCCTTTATGTCCATATTGCCCAATTTCGACTTGGTCTGACTGTCGAACTGGGGATTGAGCATACGTACGCTCAAGACCGCTGTGAGGCCTTCTCTCAGGTCTTCTCCGGATACACTGAGTTGAGTCTTGCCGTTTTTCAGGAGGCCTTTAGCGCTGGCATATTGATTGACCGTCCTCGTAAGCGCGGCCCTGAATCCCGAAAGGTGAGTGCCTCCCTCAAAAGTATTTATATTGTTGCAGTACGTAAAGACCGTTTCAGAGTAACCGTCATTATATTGTATGGCACACTCGACAAAATTATTATCCTTTTCCCCGAAGATATAAATTGGTTTGGTTTCCATGGTCTTTTTAGCCCGGTTCAGATGCTCGACGAATGAAACAATTCCTCCTTCGTATTCAAACTCTACCGGCGGTTTTTGCGAGCGTTCATCCTCGTAACTTATCCTCAACCCTTTATTGAGGAAGGCCAGCTCACGCAGCCTTGCAGATATTATCTCATAGATCAATTCGGTACCACCGAATATCTGTTCATCCGCCTTGAAGGTTATCTTCGTACCGTTTCTCTTAGTGGTTCCGGTGACCTCAAGCTCCGTATCTTTCTTGCCTCTCCGGTAGATTTGTTTAAACGCCTGGCCTCCCCGGCGGATCTCTAATTTGAGCACTTCCGACAAGGCATTGACCACCGAAACCCCTACCCCGTGGAGTCCGCCGGAGACCTTGTAGGTATTGCTATCGAACTTGCCGCCTGCGTGAAGCATTGTCATTACTACTTCGGCCGCGGGGATTCCTTCAGTCGGATGGACTTCCGTGGGTATGCCCCGGCCGTCGTCTTCTATTGTCACAGACGAATCCAGATGAACGGTCACGGAAATATTCTGACAATATCCGGCCAGGGCCTCGTCCACTGCATTGTCTATGACTTCCCAGACTAATTGGTGCAGTCCTTCCGAGCCTGTATTGCCAATGTACATTCCAGGCGTATTGCGGACCGCTTCCAAGCCCTCCAGCACTTTTATTTGTTCAGCGCCGTAATGTTGGTCTTGCACCTTCGTTGATTCCCTTATCTATTTGGTTGGTGGCAATTGCAAGGCTACTTGCGCATAGGCATTACCAGATTGAAGTATTCTTTGGCAGGATCAGGACGAATAACAATAGGAGCGCCTTCCTTGTGATATTCAATAGATACGATGTCTGTATCTACCGCAGCCAGAGATTCCATCAAATAAGTCACATTAACTATGACCTCAAAACCCTCCCCCTGGTAATCCACTTCAATGATGTCTCTAGCCGTACCCAGATCCGGATGAGTTGCCGTGACCTCCAGGCTTCCCGGATTCACTTGAACATTTATGCCCCTATTGCGTTCCGAAGTCAAGACAGCCACTTTTCTAAGACTCTGCGTCATATTGACGCGGTTCGCCTTGACCACTCTATCGCCCGCTTCTGGGATTACTTTTCGATAATCCGGATAGTCGCCGTCAATAAGCCGAACCGTCATCATAAACTGATCCGTTTTCACGAACAGATTTTTCTTCTCGAACCCCATAGAGATCTCGTCCTTCAGGTTTTCCAACAATCTCCGCAACTCCTGAAGCCCTTTCTTGGGCACTAGAACCTTGGACGTGAAGGGCACGGCTATCTTCTGGTTGATCATTGCCAGACGATGCCCGTCCGTGGCTACCAGTCGCGTCGTATCTTCAGCCTGTTCGAAAAGGACCCCGTTGAGATTGAACCTGGAATCATCACTGGATGAAGCGAAAATGGTCTTGTCTATCATATGTGTCAGAGTGGCCGCTTGGATAGGCGCTGTCTCTATATCGTCAAAGGCTGGCCAGGCCGGATAATCCGACGGGTCCATGCCGGCCAGATGGAATTCGCTTCGTCCCGATACGATCTTGACTCTACTTCCCTCGATGAGGTGTACCGAAAGCGGTCCTGAAGGCAATTCCCTGACTATCTCATATATTTTTTTCGCTGGGACCGTCACTGACCCCGCTTCCTTAACATCACAATTATACCTCATCTGCAACCCGACTTCCAGATCGGTGGCAGTGAGGACGAGTTCAGCATTGTTCGAGTCCATGAGGATCTGCGATAAAATTGGCAAAGGCGATCTTTTCTCCGTTATGGGCACTGTTTTGGACAGCCCCTCGACCAAAGCGTCTCGTTCTATTTCAAAAAGCATGAAGAACTCCTTTGTTCTGTTATTAATAAAAAGATAATTTAAAATAAAGTAGTCGCAGTAAGGGCTGTGAATTTGTGAAATGGGGGCTGGAAACACCCTCCCAAGCCGACCGAGGCACTGGAATTCGCGTGGATAGATTGACCGTCAACCTGTTGACAACAAAGAAGGGTCAAATGACTCACCTCTTGTGAACAGGATTTCCACAGCTATTCCCCTGGGACATTCATTCTCGCAGATTCTTCTTCAGTCCTTCCACCATGTTCCTGAGCGAATGATCCTGCTCCATTTTTTTTTCAACTTTCCTGGTGCCATATATGACTGTGGAGTGGTCTTTGCCTCCCATAGCCGCTCCGATCTCCGGGTATGAAAGCTCGGTCAGTTCTCTGGCCAGATACATCGCCACCTGCCTGGGAAGGGAAAACTGTTTGTGCTTCTTCTTGGATTTGATGTCTGCCGGCTTTATGTTGAAAGCCTTAGCTGCGTGGGAGATGATGTCATCTATGGTGATAGCTTTAGCGTGCCTGTGCAGGATCTCCCTCAAGGCGAGCTGCGCCAATTCCTTGGTCAGGGGTATACCTTGAAGGGTGCTCATGGCAATAACCCGAATCAAGTATCCGACAAGATCCCGAATATTTGAATCAACCTGCTCGGCCAGGAAATAAGCCACTTCATCCGGCAACTCCAAAGAGTCCTCAAAGGCCTTTCTTTTTAGAATAGCTACCTTAGTTTCCAGATCCGGTGTCCCCATATCAGCGACCAGGCCCCAACTGAAACGAGAACGCAGTCTATGTTCCATGTCCGATATTTCATTGGGAAATCTGTCGGAGGTTATCACTATTTGCTTTCTGGCCTCGTATATGCTGTTGAAGGTATGAAAAAACTCCTCCTGAGTCCGTTCTTTGCCCGCCAGGAACTGGATGTCATCGATCATCAGCAGGTCTACATTTCTGTATTTATTGCGAAAATCCACCATCCGGTCAAAACGCAATGCATTGATCATCTCGTTGGTGAACTCTTCCGAGGTGGCAAAGGAGATCCGCTTGTTCCTGTCCCTGGACAGGACAGTATATCCAATGGAGCTTAATAAGTGGGTCTTTCCGAGGCCAACTCCACCAAAAATAAAAAAAGGATTGTAGTTGCCTCCTAGATTCTCGGAAACAGACAGAGCAGCGGCATGCGCAAACCGATTGTAGCTGCCAACTACAAAGCTATCGAAGGTATATCGAGGGTTTAAATTGTGCTTAAGCGCAAATTCATCGGAGATTACCGAGGGCGACGTAGCCTGAAGCATGAGATTTCCCGCTCCGCTGAGACCATCCTGAGCGGTCCGCCGAGCGAAGTCGTCCCGGGACTTGAAATAAAGTTCATAATCATTTCCGGTAACTTCGAGTATTGATTCACGTATTAATTTAAGGTGGTTGTCCTTTAGCCAAGCCACGAAGAAATTATTGGGAACCGAAAGCGTGATTTTCCCTTCAGAAACGTCTTCGCATACGATGGGCTCTATCCAAGTAGACATTGTGTGTTCGTTGACCTTGGACCGTAGCACGTCCATGCAACGCGGCCAGATTGCGTCCATTGTTTCTAATAATTCCTAATGTTTTTAATATGATATGCGAAGCAAAGGGTAGCACGCGAGACCCCGAATTTCAAGAAAAATCTTCAGAATAACCAAGCGACTCAAGGAGCCGCTCAAGCTCTTCCCTGGAATGAAAAAATATTTCCAACCTGCCGGAATTACCTTGCTTTGTTCGTATGACAACTTTTGTTGAGAGATGCCGGGACAACCCGGTTTCCAATGCAGCCAGAGCGTGATCCTTGGGAGACGCGGTTTTCTCCTTGCTCTCCTGTTTGACTTTGTAGTTTTGAACTATTCTCTCAAGATCCCGGACAGATAGTTTCCGATTTACTACTCTTCGCGAGAGGTTCAACTGGGTAGGCAGATGATCTATCGCTAGAAGGGTTCTTGCGTGCCCCATTGACAGACGGTCTTGGCGCAGGTCGTCCTTTATGGGATCTGGAAGCCTTAATAGCCTAAGATAATTGGTAATATTAGTTCGGTCCTTGCCCATTCGCTGCGCCAACACCTCGTGGGTGTACGAAAACTTCTTTATCAAAGTCTCGTAGGCCTCCGCTGTGTCGAGCGGGTTCAGGTCTTCTCGTTGAAGATTCTCCACCAAAGCTATTTCGAGTGATTCCGAGTCGGACATTGACCGAACGATTACCGGGATGGTCGTGAACCCGGCCATCCTGGCCGCGCGCCAACGACGTTCGCCAGCCACTATCTCATGGGCCCCGCCATCCGCAGGTCTTACTATTAATGGCTGAATCACCCCGCGCTCTTTTATGGACTGACTCAGATCCGCGAGGGATTCCTCTGCGAAGAGTCTCCGGGGCTGATGAGGATTAGCCAGAAGGGAATCAATGGGCAAATAGGTTATACCGCGCTCGGATCCCTTGCGAACTGCCGGCTCGTCAAGAGGAATCAGGGCATCAAGACCCTGCCCCAAAGCAGTACGCCTCTTTGGATTTTCGATCACCTTCTGCATCCATGATCTCCTTTGATAGGGAAAGGTAGCTGACGGCCCCTCTGGAAGTGATGTCATAAAGCACCACCGGTTGGCCGAAACTGGGAGATTCAGACAATCTGACATTTCTCGGGATTATGGTCGCAAAAACCTGGGAGGCCAAGTTTTTCTGCACATCCTCTACTACCTGATGACTAAGATTATTGCGGGGATCAAACATAGTCAGGAGGAATCCCTCTATGTGCAATGAATGATTGAACGCGGACTGTACCCGCCGTATGGTCTTCAAAAGATTCCCGACCCCTTCTAAGGCATAATACTCGCACTGAATGGGAACCAAAACAGAATCCGCGGCCACAAGAGCGTTAAGGGTCAAAAACCCCAACGAAGGGGGACAGTCTATAAAGATATAATCATAGTAGTTGGTTATATCGACAATTGCCGAGAGAAGCATCCGTTCCCGGCCTTGCAGACCCACGAACTCTATCTCGGCTCCAATAAGGTCTTGAGAAGACGGTAGAATCTGCAAATATTCCAGTAAGGTTTCCCTCACGACCCGCTGATGAGTCTCCCTGGAAAGAAGCAGGTCGTAAACCGAAGGCTCCCCCTGAGCGAGACGAATTCCCAGGCCGCTCGACGCATTTGCCTGAGGATCCATGTCAATGAGCAGGGTACGCTTTTCGGCGAGAGCGAGGCATGAGGCGAGGTTAACCGCGGTGGTGGTTTTTCCCACCCCACCCTTTTGATTGCATACGCAGATTACGCGTCCCATAGTGAGTGACCCACAATATGTAGTGTTTTAATTCCCCGGCTGACCCTCATATCACAAAATCGCTTGACAACCAATTTAAATTCTTCAAAGGAAGCGATCATTCTCGTGCCGACGGGGGAAGGACCGTCATTGTGATCGAAGCGAAGCAGTCCCCGCATTCGAGCCTTGAGATTGCTTCGTCGTCTCACTCCTCCCAAAGACAATTCCCCGCGGCATCCTGAGGCTACGGCCGGCGCCCATGTGTCTACAGCGTCGGCAAAGCCAGCGGACGTAAGGACACGATCTATTCCCGAGAAGCCTGAGTAGATTGCCTGACGGTGTACCGCAGGACCCTGCGAAACCGGTTGGAAAAAGGTAAAACTCCTTCCCAGGAATCGGTCAAAACATATTTCTTCAGAGAGAAATCGTCCCTGAGCGAGGCAGGGCCGGCCATTCTGACCAGAGAACCTCCGGCGGAAATCAAAGGGACCAGGTTATCCATCAGGACGGCATCGGAGGAGAAAGCGCGAGATACCATAAAATTGAAGCCTGATTCCGGCGGATTAGCGAGCAATTCCCGGAGCTGTACATTCAGGAATTTGACGCGCGTAAGCCTTAGCTCCTTGACCGCGTACTTCAAAAAGACAATCTTTCTGACATCTCGGTCCATAAGAGTGACTTCCAGGGTCGGGTCCGCGATGCTCATAACGATTCCGGGGAAGCCCGCGCCGGTGCCTATGTCCAGCAAACTAAATCCATGACCGCGCGGAAGGACCTTGAAGACGGTCAGAGAATCGAGAAAATGAAAAATGGCTATTCTTACCGGATCGTCCAATGAGGTAAGACGAGCCCGTTTACGCCATTGGAGAAGAAGATCGATATATACAAAGATTGCTTCGAATGCTTCGGGGGTCAGCTGGAGCTGTAAAATACGAGTCCCCTCGGCAAGCACGTAGGCGGGATCGAGCTTATCAGGTGGTTGAATCATCGATCCATTTCAGGTACTCTGGCAACCCTTGGGTAATGTCCAGCGCGATAATTTCCGGCACCTCATAGGGATGGAGTTGCTTAACAGTATCGCGGAGTTGATCAAACAGTTCGGCTCGCGTTTTTACGATCATCAGATATTCGCGTTCGTCGCAGATGCGGCCTTGCCAGCTATAAATTGATCGTAATTCCGGTATGATATTAACGCAGGCCGCCAATTTACTTTCAACAACTTTTCGTGCAATTCGCGAGGCCTTATCCATATCATCAATAGTAACAAGGCATACGATGTATGGACCCATATTCACTCCATATTGTGCTTTTTTGTTGACAAACCACAACCGGTTGTATATCCTTCGCCCGTCCCTGGGGGGCGGACCTAGGCTTAGGTCGCGTTCGGGACAAGCGCGAATTCTATCCTCTCCGTCGCTTAAACTCAAGCCCAACAAGGAGGGTGAGAATTCCTTGAGAGGAGAAATCCCTTTTTATTCGATAGGCTAGGTGGGGGGCGCAATTAATCAGTGCACTTGAGCCGATCGAGGAACTTGAACCGTCCAATGGAAGGGAGCAGGGGAAAATGTTCAAGGTCGGAGACGTAGTAGTTTATCCCAACCACGGGGTAGCACGAATTACCGGTATCAAAAAGGAGAGGATAGGGGACTCTCAACAGCTATGCTATATTTTAGAGGCAGAGATTAGAGGTTCCAACAGGAGACCGTTGATAATACTTCCCGTGGCCAAAGCAGAGGCCAACGGGGTGCGCCCGATTGTAGACGAGGAAGAAGTCCCCAGGGTAATAGAAATTCTGAGAACCAGAGGGATGAAAACCGATTCTCAGACTTGGAATAGAAGACATCGCGAATATCAGGAAAAAATGAGGACCGGCAGTATCTTTAAGGCAGCAGAAGTATACAGGGACCTGTGCTTGCTTAAGGAAACCAAGGACCTCTCCCACGGCGAACGCAAGCTCTTCGATCAAGCTAGATCTTGGCTGATAAACGAACTCTCTATTGCAAAGAGGATCGACGCGAGCGAGATAGAGCGTACTATCAATCAAATTTTCACAAAATCGATTCCTTCCAGACCCCCCGATGAGGATTAGATCTGATCAGACTCTCCTGTCGGGCTTCTCTTTCTCTTTCCTTCATCTAGTTGAAAGGATCCTCCATTGAGGCCTCATTACCTGTTAGCGGGTTTCCTTTTGTTTTCGTGTGTTTTCCTTGGGGGGATCACCGGCTTTTTTTCATCGGGCAGCCCTGCGGCGACTTTGTTTTCAGCTCTCGTAGGCCTCCTGGTCGGTTTGATGGCTTTACACCTACTCCGAATATGGTTGAGGCTCGACGCGCGTACGATAGTCGGCGGAACCATCGGAATCATGACAGGGGCCATTCTCGGCATCTTGGTTTACTCCGGCCTGTCACAGAATATCCAGCAGCCCGAGGTGTCATTGGCAATCTATGCCCTTGTAATGGTGACTTTTTGCCTCGTTGGCCTGCAATTGGGATCGTCAAAAGCCAAGGAGTTCACGAGAAAAGGAGACTCTCGCAGTACAAGGCGGGAGCAGACGATCGGGATCCTGGATACTTCGGTAATTATTGACGGCCGCATTGCCGATGTCTGTGAAACAGGGTTCCTGGACGGCAACTTGATAATTCCTCAATTCGTGCTGAAGGAACTCCAGGCCATTGCCGATTCCTCGGAATCCACCAAGAGGACCCGAGGCCGCCGGGGCCTGGATATACTGAACAAAATTCAGAAGCAGGCTTTTGTAAAGATAATAATTGACGATACAGATTATCCGTCTGTCAAGGAAGTGGATCAAAAGCTAATAACCATGGCAAAAGAGCGGGGTCATGCCATTTTGACCAATGACTTCAATCTGAACAAAGTGGCAGAAGTGCATTCCATCCCGGTCCTAAACATAAACCAACTGGCAAACGCTCTCAAACCCATAGTCCTTCCCGGCGAAACCATGAAGGTGCAAATCATCAAAGAAGGGAAGGAACACGCTCAAGGGGTGGCCTACCTGGATGACGGAACCATGGTCGTGATAGACAACGGCAGGAAATACATGGGAAAGACAATGGAGGTCACTGTCACCAGTGTCCTCCAAACCACAGCCGGACGAATGATTTTTGCCGTTGTCAAAGCATGAGACGATTCTGCTCTTACCTCTTACCTCTTACCTTTAGCCGAGCGAAAATCTTTCCAGAGTTTGAAACCCGGTTCGGGTGGTGATCCCGCGTCAGCCCACCACTGAATGAATTCCCTGTACATACCCAGGAATTCCGGCCAGGTGCCGTTGGGGGCCTCAGTCTTTTTCCAGAATGGGTACAGGTCATCATCGGCCAACTGAAATTCGTCCTGACCAAATTCCGGAAAGGCTCTCTGAAAGGCCTTGAACCGGTCTTCTTTGCTCATCGCCGGCGCTTCCTTAGCTTGAAGCTGAGGACGCTGGCCGCGACTTGCGTCAATATCCTCTTTTGCTACACCCGGCTGCATGAGATCGGTCGAGGGGGGAATTCCCCCGGTCATGGGAACAGCTTGAGAACCCATAGACGGCGGCTCCATCATGGAGAGACCCTGCGGCGGCCCCATGGATTGAAGCTGCGCTGTAATCCATCCCTTACCGGGGTCGAATTCCTGAATTCCGCCAAAGACCTTGTCTATTCGATAGGCTTTGCCAAGCCCTTGAGGGCTCAGGTAATGATATCGATTCTGCGCGGCAATTACCAATAAGCCCAGGGCCACAATTGCAAGAAATATCCAGGAATGGAGACTTGTCCATCCTGCTCCGTTTCGCGGGCCCCTTAGTTCGGGACGTCGCACCTCATTATCATTGACGATCATCCCTGCGCCTCCTTGTTTTTCTTCAACGCGCGGATAGGCCGCGCGATTCACCAAATATATCACATTCAGGTTTTTTTGTAAATACCTTGATATCAGGCCTTTTTTTATCAGACCAGGAAGACCGGCCGGAGAAAGGAGTGAGGACAAGACTCTAGGCAGATCTTTACAATTTTGTATGTGCCCGGCGAATACCAGGGCGTGATCAAACGGATGATGGTGGAAATGGCCGGCAGGTGCCCGCCATCTCTATTCGCATGAAAGCGAAATGGTTATTGTCTTGAACCCTGACGGTTCAGTCCGGAGTGCACCGCGGTAAAAACGAGATAAATTGGAAAAATGTATCGTA
Source organism: Desulfomonile tiedjei (assembly GCA_016212925.1). Lineage (NCBI taxonomy): Bacteria > Pseudomonadati > Thermodesulfobacteriota > Desulfomonilia > Desulfomonilales > Desulfomonilaceae > Desulfomonile > Desulfomonile tiedjei. The sequence continues at coordinate 25,196 of JACRDF010000022.1, read as the reverse complement.
AATCAACAAACAGGATGAAATTATTGCTCTAACATGGCTAGTATTAAAAGGTTATTATTATAGCAGTTTTTTGGCCGGTTACGAAAAAAAGTGCTTGCCCGACGAGAAAATTATGATAGTAGGGAGTTACTTCTCAACATACCCTTTCGTCTTCAGTGAAAAGCCCAGAAAGGGGCGGCTGATTTCAGCCGTTTTCGGGCTTTTCGTTTTTCTGGAGTTGAGGTAAAGAAGGAATGGCGCCGGTAGGGGGAGGCTTTTCAAACCCGTCATTCCTTGAGAGTGGACATTCAGTCAAGGTAGGGTCGTCAAAGCCCCTGTATGGTGTTTAGGACATCCAGCCTCCGGCGCCATTCAAAACTAGCCGCTAACTAAAAGATGAGTCCCATTTCAGCGTATCCGCCTTGCATAACCGTATCCAGCCGAAGGTCGTCTCTATCCTCTTTGAAGTTCAGGTAACGGTATCCGCCTCTTATATAGCCCCAGCGACCGCAATTCAGAGGAATGCTGAATCGCATTCCAGGTTCGACATCCAGAGCAAACACGCCGTCGAGAAAACCAATATCGACTTTGCTGTCGCAGGACAGCGTGGCGCCGTTGCAGAGAGTGCGAATGCATTTCTCAATCCCTATACCGGTCATAACCATGTTCCTCGTCCGATTCACGGTTGCGCATGAGCCGGCGCAAATCCCGTTGCCCAGCTTAAATTGTTGATCGTTGAACACCCAGCTCGCGGAGATCGAGACATTGGTATTGCAGCCGAAATACGGTTGATACACCAGCCCGACCCTCTGATAGACAAAGTCCCACGTAGTCTTGATCGGTGCGCCCTGGATTATTGTCTGCTGCCCTATATATAAGGTGCGAGGAGCTATGTTATTAGCCTCCAGGTGTATGGGCATTATCGAATAGAAAACGGCCCAGCTTGGACGGAACTGGAATTTCCCTTTGTATTCCCAGAGGATTTGATGCACGGGAAGGCCCAAGTCAGTATCGAAATCGACTTCTGACGCAGGCAGCCCGAATACCAAAGCAGGCGACTGCACAGTACCGCCTGTTGTGGCAAAAAACGCCTGAATACCGAACTCCCACTGGCCCATCATTCGCTTGGGCAGAATGCACGGCGGAGCAGGCTTGGGACCGCAGGGGACACCCACAGGGCAGGCAGGCGGCTTGCACTTTACCACCGGCTTCGACAACGGAGCCGGTGCGTAGGTCCGCGCGGCCGGGTGCCTCCGAGCCGAAGCTTGAGTGAAAACCGGGCCGTCGCCATTGTACTCCGCGGGAATTCCACCTTGTGCAGTGACCGTAGACGGGCTGATAATCACATTGATGGATTTATCAGATTGTGAGGCGAGAGCGTTTAAGCTCAGAAGTGAAAATGCTATGCATACCAGTAGCGTACAAGGGTTTCTTCTCATCTGACCCTTCCTCCCAGCTCGAACTAACTGTGATCGCTTAAATATGTTTTTCGGAATTGTGTCAAGAAAAAAAACGATAATATTCCAAATAGTTTGATTTTGTTTCGAGAATATACTTATTTTAGAAGGATTAAGATATCAATGTAAACATATTATTTTAATTTATTAAAGTAATATATAATAATTAGAAACTAATAAACTGTTTTTTAAGGCAAAGCAATTCAATTGAAGCCGAACCTGCCGCGAAGCTCAACCCAGTCCGGGACGCGTACGCGCACTTGAGCGCGCGTACCTCCCCCCCCGGTCACGGGCCACGCGATTTAACGGCGGTTCAGCCCATCCCACCAATCGTCGGAACATGGCGGCGGAATTCTCTTTTGGCACCTAAGCCGGCCGGAACTGCCGGGCGGATTGGATATGGGGCCGCTCGAGTCTGGGAGAGATTCGGGTCACGCGTTGTTCAGCGCGGCGCCCCCAAAGCTCTTAGCCGTCTCCGGGCTTCATCCTGGCCGCGAAGCCTAAGTGCTGGAAAATCCGGCCTATTGCCATGTTATAGAGGAAATTTTAGATAAAACAGTGGTATGAAAGGATTACTTCTCAACATACCCTTCCTCCCAGTGAAACTATCTGTTTTCGTTCAATTACTCATTGCCGATTCATTGTCAAGAAAAAAATCAACCTTAATTCAGCAATGTTAATCAAAAAAACTAGAACATGATTAATGCAACGCCACGGTTATAAAGGTAATACCACGATATAACACAATAAGTCGTACGGATATGCCGGAACCGCCCAGCCCTTGGCATCCACAACCGCCAGTGATATCTTCTCCGACTCATGAGCGCGTACCTCCACTATAGGGCCGGCCCGGGGATACTGGAGATGATAAGAGACGAAGGGCTGGACCCTACCAGAATTAGGGTTTTTGTTGGTCCTGCAGGGGGGCCGAAATGGTTCGTCTCGGTGGGCTTTGATAGAGCTTTGATTAGTGCAGGCCTACTTGGCAGATCAGCGGGAAGGGTCATCCTTGCAGGCGCATCTGCGGGGGCGTGGAGATGCATAACCATGGCTTGCCGGGAACCACTTGAAGCTCACGAAAAGCTTCGAGTAGCCTACTCTCGCAACATCTTCACGGCCGCGGACACCCCCATAACCGTCGGCCGGGCCCTTGCCCAAAACGTGGAGGATTTCCTCAGTCCCCAGGATGGGGAGTTTATCGTTAATCACCCCATGTTCGATCTTGCAGTGCACACGGTTCGAGGTCACGGCCCGGGCGCGTCTGAAAATCAAAAGATCCAGGGAGTGGCCCTAATCGCGGGCGCTCTGCTGAATGTCCTCTCTCCCTCCGGGGTGGAGCGCTTCTTTAAAAGGGTGGTGTTCTTCTCGGGCCCCGAGAAGCCGAGATTTCTCAACAGCTCCTTCCGGGGGGAAGCGGTGAAGTTGAGTGCGCGCAACATACAGAAGGCAGCGCTGGCCACGGGGAGTCTCCCGTACGTGGTGGCCGGAGTGCAGAACATATCCGAGGCTCCAGCCGGTGTTTACCGCGACGGGGGGCTCACCGATTACCAGCTCAACCAGGACTATTGTCCCGGTGACGGTGGTCTGACCTTGTTTTTCCATTACCAGGAAAGGATAATACCTGGCTGGTTCGACAAGCCGCTAAAATGGAGAACACCGCCGAGAGCTACGTTAACGAACGTTCTTCAAGTATACCCGGGTCCGGACTTTATCAAACTTCTCCCGGACCGGCGCCTTCCGGATCGGAATGATTTCAAGAAATTCGTGAACGATCCCGTGGAGAGGATCAGGAGATGGGACGAGATATCAGAAACCAGCGAAGTCCTTGGAGAGACGTTTATCAACGATGTGGAATCGGGTAGAATTAGGAACCTGGTACAACCGCTTTGAGGCCCAGGGAGTCTACAGGGGAAAGCTTACGGTAAAAGTGCTCCCCACAAGTTTCCTCCGCTCAGGGGTAAAAACAGAATGAATAGGCCATCTTGGCACGAATACTTCATGATGCTGGCCAAACTGGTGAGTGTCCGATCCACCTGCAATTCGAGGAAAATCGGCGCGGTTATAGTCAGAAATAACAGGATATTGTCCACAGGATATAACGGAGCGGTTCATGGCGCGCCTCATTGTATCGACCAGGGGCCGGACTTTTGCCTGAGGCGTTCCATCGGCGCACACGATGCAGAGAAATATAACTATTGCATTTCAAGCCACGCAGAGGTTAACGCGATCGACCAGGCCGCGCGGTTCGGGATTTCCTTGGACGGATCCGCGCTCTATTGCACCCTCGAACCTTGCAACTGGTGTTTCAAGCAGCTCATTCAGGCGGGCATCAAGGAGATATACTTCGAGGAACCTTATGATTCCCGGAACAAGGATTTCGACCTGTACTGGAGAAGAATCATGCAATCCCACGAAGGCCTCGAAGTCTTCGAACAGGTCTCGGTGTCCGAAGAAGCGCTGAAAATGGTGATCGAAGTGCTTCATGGCTCCTCGGCTCGCCAGATGACTGCCACCTCGCCGGACGAAGAAGGGAGCCTGGACGCTGGGGCTTTGGCTACCCTTTTGGGTCAGGAAGCCCCTGACGAACCGAGAAGTAAATCGCCAAAGGTGCGGAAGCTGAAATTATAGGACAAGTCATGAAAATCGTCGCGGTGGAAAGATTCCCGGTGGATGCCCTGATCGAGAGGCTCAGGGAAGTCACCATGCTGAAAGCCCCTGAGATAAAGGTGTACGGCAAGGCTTTTATTTCGGTTGAACACATATCCATTACAAGCCTTTCGCCACCGCAGAACTATATTCTGCGGGAAGAGTTGAAAAAGGTCCGAGAACTGAAGTGGGCCCTGGAAGAGCATGGGGTGGACATATTCCGGCTTGACGGATTCGTGAGGCTCACTCTGGATGGTTACGACGAACCGGTGGATCTCTTGCCGCCCATCGTGGAAGAGTCAATAGAGAAAGACGGCACCGTACATTTCATAGTGAATGACGGGATGCACCGAGTGTACATGGCCCTACGTGAATGGGTTATACCCCAGGTAGTCCTCGTCCGTGGCATTCCCAAGGATCTGCCGTATTACGCCTATCCGGTGCCCGGAGGATGGAACCATATAGAGGAAAGGGACGACCTCCCTCCGGGATATTTGAAAAAATGGCATCGGATTGAGAATTATCACGCGCTTTACAGGAATTTTAACTCAGCCTTCAGCAATGTGGGCGGCCCCAGACCATTTTTCAATAAGTCCTGAAGAGTGGCCGGATAAGCCAATGCTGCTGACTTAAATAGAATCCCATATAGCAGTTGCCATAATTTTTGTCCGATTTGCAGGCACCCCATTCCGTCATTCCTGCGGCAGCAGGAATCCAGTCCCGCGTCTCGCGGGATTTCCTGGGTTCCCGCTTTCGCGGGAACGACGGGCGTTATGACGCTCTGGCAAAGGAGGCGCCGTCGATACGGCCTGAAAACCAGACTGATCATCTCGTGGCCAAACGGACATTACTTTTGGCAATCGGTATAAGTCACGCCACAGTCATCATCGCCACACCGGCGGGCGCTGGTATGACCGCCAAAGGAATCATATCAAGAGCTGACAGCTCTCGTTGAGGAGTTCATTCGATGGAACAAACCTTCGGACCAATACGGTTCGTTCCGGGCAGCAATTCCGGGAAGTATCCACATTGCCATTCGCTCTACATCGAGGCTGATCGGAAGGTCCTTGTCGATCCGGCATCCGACAGAAACAGGCTCATCGAGCTTCGTGACGGACCGGGAGTAGATGCTGTGTGGCTATCACACTGGCACGAAGATCACTTCAAGGACCTGGATCTGTTTGAGGAAAAAGAGCTGTGGATTTCAGAGGCGGACGCTCCGCCGCTCGCCAGCCTGGATGCGCTTTTTGACGCGTACGGCATGACCGCGGAGGAACGGCAGGGCTCGGAACCTGTCATATTAAAGGTTTTCCGCTTCAGGGCTCGCAAACCCAGCCGGGTGTTCAACGGACAAGGGGTAATGGATCTGGGCGGAGTCAAGGTCGAGGTGATCCCGACGCCCGGCCACACCCCCGGCCATTGCGCGCTCTTGTTCCCGGAACACGAGGTGTTGTTCCTCGGTGACTATGATTTGTCCAAATTCGGGCCTTGGTACGGCGACCGGGATTCAGACATCGACGACACGATTGCTTCGGTGAATCATCTGCGGACAATTACCGCCAAGGTCTGGATAACAGGACATGAACACGGAGTATACCGAGAGGAACCGGGTGAACTCTGGGACCGCTATCTCCACGTCATCAATCAACGTGACGAAAAGCTTCTCGATCTTCTGAAGGAACCACGGAGCATTTCCGACGTAGTCGATGCTCGAATCATCTATGGCCGCAAGCGGGAGCCCGCGAGCTTCTTTGACTTCGGGGAGCGAGCCCTGATGGGAAAGCATCTGGAACGGTTCATGAGAAAGGGGATAGTAGTGTCCAACGACTCGCTGTACAGCCTGGCTTAGAAGGCTGAATATATGAGGATAGCCCTAATTCTTGTTCGGTTTGCGGGCACGCCACCCCGTCATTCCTGCGGCCCGCGGGAAAACCGCAACACACTAGACCTTCGCGTCGTAGTGGGAATATTGCATGGTGAAAATCCCTCGACCCTGGGTGATGGATCGAAGGGATGTGGAATACCCGAACATCGTGATTAGGGGCACGATAGCTCTCAAGACCGAGGTCTTACCTCGCGGAGAAACGTTTTCCAGCCTGCCGTGCCTGCTGTTCAGGTCCGCGATGACCTCGCCGACGAATTCTTCAGGGACCACCACTTCCACATTCATGAACGGTTCCAGGAGCACCGGCGACGCTTTTTCACAAGCTTCCTTGCATGCTTGGGACGCGGCGACCTTCAGGCCGAGCCCGGTCATGCTCGCCAGGTCAGGTCCCACAGCGTCCAAGGTGACCTTTACGTCAACAACTTCGTTCCCTGACAGCACGCCTGACCAGGCAGCCTCGCGCACACCCTGCTCCACGTAATTAATCAGTTCGGAAGACACAGCCTCAGTATCCAAACCCGGTGAAATTCCGAAGGCAAAGCCTTCGCCTCTGGCTGCGGGTTGCACGCTGACGGTCACCTCACCGAACTGTCGGACATCGTGAATATCCCGATCAAAAATCACATGAGCCTGTGCAGCCGCGCGGACGGTTTCTTTAAAGACCACCTGCGGCTTGCCTGTCTGGACTTCCACATTATATTCGCGGCTCAGCCGGTCCAGAATTATTTCCAGATGAAGTTCACCCATTCCTGAAATAAGGAGCTGTCCGGTTTCCTCATTTTCTCTAAAATCAAAAGAGGGGTCCTCGGCCATGATTCTTTCCAGGCAAGAGAGGAGCTTCTCCTGATCTCCGCGAGTCTTGGGCTCAATGGCTATGGAAATCACCGGCTTGTACATATCGATCGCCTCAAGAATCAGAGGCGCCGACGGTTCGGTGAGGGTGTCGCCGGTTTTGGTTTCTTTGAGCCCAACGGCCAGGACAATGCTCCCGGCAGACGCGGACTTGATTTTCTCCCGCTTGTTGGCGTGCATGAGAAAGAGCCTTGCCAGCCTTTCCCGAATTCCTCTGGACGCGTTATATATCTCCTTTTCAGCTTCCAGCTCACCCGAGTAGACGCGCAGGTAAGTGGCTTTGCGCCCTTGATCCATGATGACCTTGAAAGAGAAGGCGCATAAAGGCTCCTTTGCTTTAGGGGCCCGTTGCTCCTCTTCGCCCGTCTGCGGGTTGATTCCCACAATCGGTGGGACGTCCAACGGTGAAGGCAGGAAATCGAGGACCGCATCAATGACCGGCTGAACCCCCTGGTTCCTCAAAGCGGAACCGCAAAGCGTCGGCACGATCCGATTTGTGATGGTCCCCTTCCTCAACCCCTCGATAATTTGCTTTTCGTCCAGGTCATCGTGGTCGAGATAATGCTCCAAAAGCTCTTCATCCATTTCCGCGGCTGATTCGAGCATAAATTTTCTGGCGCTGAGGGCTTCATCCATGAATTGATCCGGTATGTCTATGTACTCGAATTCTGCACCCTGGGAAGCCTGATCCCAAATAATTCCCCTCATACGGATCAGATCCACGACCCCGAGAAAATCATCGCCGATCATCATGGGAATTTGAACAGGCACGGGATTTGCCCCGAGGCGTTCCCTCATCATCTCCAGGGCCCGATGAAAGTTCGCGCCGAGACGGTCCAGCTTGTTGACGAAGACGATTCTTGGTACGGAGTATCGTTCAGCCTGATGCCAAACTGTTTCCGTTTGAGGCTGCACCCCCGCCACGCCGCACAACAAAGCCACCACTCCGTCCAGAACGCGCAAAGACCGTTCAACTTCGATGGTGAAATCCACATGCCCCGGGGTATCTATGAGATGAACGTCGTAGCCCTTCCAGGTGAAAAAGGTGGCCGCGGAGGTTATGGTGATGCCCCGTTCTTGCTCCTGGGGCATGTAATCCATAGTAGCGGACCCTTCGTCCACTTCGCCTATTCTGTGGATTTTCTTTGTATAGAACAGGATCCGCTCGGTAAGCGTTGTCTTGCCTGCGTCAATATGAGCAGTGATGCCTATGTTTCTGATTTTTGAAATATTCTGCGCCACGATATCTCCAACGGCTTTGTGGAGCCCCGGTAAAGGGCTTCAAGACAATATTAAGTCGTGGCAAGTTTCCGAAAAAAGGCGTCTTGACAATAGACTCCTCTGTCGGAACTGTCCCTGAACGCTCTTCGGATAGCAAGTGATTGCAGAGCCTGCCTGTCTACCTCTTTCACGTCACGGTTGCATGTTCACTGGCCTGGAACGGGGAATTGAGCCGGAAGAAGTTTGCAACAGCGCAGGTTCGAGTGTCTCTGAAAAAAACAGGTCTATTTTTCGCATCTTATTTGAATCTTGTCAAGCGGGTTACGGACTGGATATTATTTGCCTTTCTCGTTCAGGACATGATAAAGTCCAGGGTCACCAACACAGTCGTTTTGCAGAGGTTGAAATCATGCAGACTATGGCTAATTTCTTCGAGGCAATAAACAAGCTTCTTGGCGTGACCGGCCCTGGTGAATTGATCTTTCACCCGGTCTTTATAGGTCTTTGCGTTGCCCTTTTTATTTATGCCATCCTGCGACGCAAGAAGTTTTTGACGCTTGCCCTCGGTGGATTGATGGGTTCCGCCGTCATATTTCACTATTTTTATCCCAGGGACTCGAGCAACCTGACGGAGCTTATTACTTTTATTGCTGCAATGGGCATACTCGCTCTTCTGGTGGTGTATTTCGCGTTTGTGAGAGAGTGAAGGCCCGATGCCGTATCTCATCGATGGCAACAACGTGATGGCTCAGACAATAGGTTGGCACAAGGACAAAGTTGCAGCCAGGAGGAACTTGATCCACAGCCTTGCGAAATTCCTCGCGGTCCGGAAGGCAAAGGTCACGGTGGTTTTCGACGGCCCGCAGGACGCGGAATTTCCGGAAGGATCAAAATACAAAAGCGTCAAGATACTCTATGCCCACCCCGGTTCTGACGCTGATTCCCGAATAAAAGACCTGGTAAAAAAATCCACTAACAAACGCGATTTGATTCTCGTTTCGTCTGACAAGGCTTTGGGTGGCTTCGTCGCTCACCAGGGGGCGCGAGTCATGCCGTCAGGACAATTCCGGAAACTATTGGAGGAAGCGGCCGCGATGAGTCCGACGAAACCGATGCAAACGGAACATATTGACATTGACGATTGGCTCGACTTCTTCAAGCGGTCTGACAAGAATTGAACATAGACGTGTCCCTATCCAAGGTGCAAGAAAACCAAATAGCGCTTGCCGTTTCGGCCGCGGAATCGTTTGGAGCTGTCATGGCCTTTTCCTTGAGGCAAGGCGGTCAGTCCCCCGAGCCTTTCGATTCCCTGAACTTCTCCGCCAGCCAAGGCGATTCACAGGAAAATGTTAGGAGCAACTTCGCGATTCTTGGCAAACATATCGGAATTGATCCTCAGAGAATAGTGACTTGCCGCCAGGTACACGGGGACCACATTCAGATGGTAGACGCGCCGCTCGATATGCCTTCGCAGGCCGACGCAATAGTGACGGCCACACCCGACATCTTCCCCGCGGTAAAGACTGCAGATTGCGTCCCCATACTGATACTCGACCCTGTCCGAAAAATCGCGGCCGCAGTCCACGCGGGCTGGCGAGGGACAATATTGAGAATTACGCGCAAAACCCTGGAGTTTATGGGAGCCACGTTCCACTCAGATCCCTCCCAACTCCTGGTCGGGATAGGGCCCGGCATCGGCCCATGCTGCTACGAAGTGGACGATGCAGTTCTGAAACCCTTCCGTAAGAGTTTCCCCGATGCGGAGCGTTTTATCAGCGAACACAACTCAAGTCCTAGATCGACGACATCGTACCATTTGGACCTGTCCGCCGCGAACCGGTTCGAACTGACCGAAATGGGTGTTCCCCAAAAAAACATCCATGTCGCGGATCTTTGCACAGCTTGCCACAAAGACCTCTTCTTCTCCCACCGCCGCGACGGCGCCAATTCCGGCAGACATATAGCCGTGGTAGGCTTCCGAGGGTAGGTCTGGAGGAGGAGAGAGGGAAAGGGAGGAGGAGAAGAGAAGAAGGGATTTTCCGGGGAGGCCCCTTTTTGCAAAAAGGGGCCTCCCCGGACCCCTCCCCCAAAAACTCCTATATTATGCTAAAGTTATTTGCAGCGTGAGAATACCCCGATTTTGTAGTTGGAAGGACGGCTTAAGAGGCAGCTATGAAATTTCGCATTGTCGCAGCAGAATGGACGATTCATTCCGAGGATGTTTTGAACACTGCGTTCGAGGATGAACATACATGGGCAGATGCTGACATCCTAGTCATAGCTCCTCCCGCCCTGACAGATCTATTTCGACTTGGTGGCTTCCAGGCGAAATCTATCTTAGAACGTAGACGCAAGGAAGTGGAAGGCTTACTGATGAGGGGCAAGCTTGTGTGCACCTATCTATTGCCGTATGAAACCCAGCGCTCGAAGGAACCCCCATACCCGGACTTGCATTCCCCAGGCCCTTTTCGCGCTACCAACTATGACTGGTTACCTCAATCGCAGTTCACGGAGAATCTGACTACTGCTTTAGTACCGGGTCGCGGATATGCAATTGATCTTGTGGAAGCTAATCATCCCTTCGCCGCATACTTTAGGGCTTTTCAGAAGCAATTGGTTTATGAAGCCTGCCTCACTACGGGGGCGAAGATCATCGGCGAAGTATTCTTGAAAAATAAGGCAGGGAATTTCGTGGGCTTCACATGGAAAGTTCACCGGGGAAGAATAGTGTTCCTCCCACGCTCTCTTGAGTATGTCGACCCCGTGAAATTAATTAACGTATTAGTAGAGGGAGCGCGGCCGTATTTGACAGACAATTTCCGGACCCCAGCACCAGATTGGACTAAGTCCTTTCTTGTTCCGGGAGAGGCTGAAATCCTCGCAAGTATCGAATCTGTGGAAAAAGAGCGTGCCCTGATTGAGGCCAAGTTGGGTGCCTTGACCGAGGACAAGAATGAACTAGCCGAGTTTAGAGGGCTTCTTTATGAACAGGGGCGCTCGCTGGAAGAAGTGGTGTTACGCGCATTAAATCTGATGGGGTTCGCGGCTGACAGGTTCAGGCAAGACGACATGGAGCATGATGTAGTCATGGAGTCCAATGAAGGTCGGGCCTTGGCCGAAGTCGAAGGCAAAGACAGGAAGCCGATTAATGTTGACAAAATCGACCAGCTTTCGCGCGTAGTCGACGAAGATTTCAACGAACGCGGAGACTATTCCCACGGAGTACTAATAGGCAATCCCTTTAGACTGGTGCCCTTAGATCAGAGAGGAGAGCCGTTTACGGAGAAAGCTCGGAAAGCAGCAGAGCGAAAACAATTTGGTCTCTTGACGACTGCTGAGTTGTTCAAGGCGGTTGTGAAGATTCTAGAGAATCCCGAAGAGGAGGACTTCAAGCTCGGTTGCAGAAAGGCAATCCTGGAGACTAAAGGCAAGGAAGTTGTCTTTCCCAGCCCGAAATGAGCCAACATATCCCGTTGAAACCGCTCCCTCACGTTCATGTGCCAAGCCTATTACAATAAGATACAAGAGTTTTTGGAAGGGGGGTGCTGGGGGAAACTTTTTTGCAAAAAAGTTTCCCCCAGCATTCTCTCTCTTTCTTCCACTCTCTTCTTCTTCCTTTCCCCTCTTCTTCACCGCACCCTGCGGAGCAGGGCTGCGAGGCCGAGGGCTGCGTCTTCGGGGAGGACGTATGTGGGGACACCTGCTTCATGGAGTCGGGCGCGGTCTGGTCCGATTTTTTGGATTGTGCCGATAAAGCACGCGATGATTGGCTGTGGGTATTGCGCGGCCAGTTCGATGAGTGCTTGGGAGGGATAGGCCCAGTTTTTGTGTTCACAGAAGATCGCCAGCAAGGCGTCCACCGACGGATCGGCAAGCAGGGCTTCCGCGATGTCGTGGAACGGCTCAGTGAGGAAGGCCCCCGCTGCGCCGTCCACCGGGTTCTTGTAAACTACCGGGACAGTGGGGCCGAGTATGTCAGCGATGCGTTGGATCGTGGCTGGAGTCAGTTCGGCAAGGACGCAACCAGGCTCTTTGCTGAGCATGTCCCACGCCACGATGCTTGGACCGGCGGTATGAGTGAAGATCCCGAGCCTTTTTCCGCGGGGGACTTTGCCCACGGACAGGCCTTTGCACACAGCCACCATCTCGTCGATGGAAGACACCATATGCGCGCCGGCTTGTCGTAAAGCGCCTTCCCATATGCGAGCGGAACCCGCGGCCGCTCCGGTGTGGGTTACCGTAACCCTATCCGCGTCGTCTCCCAAACCGCCTTTGTACACGATAACGGGCTTTTCGGGAGTGATTGTCGCCACCTGCTTCACGAAGGCCCTCGGATCAGCGGACCCTTCGGTAAAAATGCCAATGACCCGTGTTTCAGGATCATCTTTGAGGTATTCCAGCAAAGTATCAAATTCCAGGTTCACCCGGTTGCCGACTCCTACCCATTTGGCGAGCCCCAACCCCTCGTCGTCCGCTCGGCCTTTTATGCCTAGTCCGATGCCTCCGCTCTGGCTGAGGAAAGACACCGTCCCCGGATGCAATACTCTCGGATAAAAGGTAACATTTAGCTTTGCCCGAGCATTGAGGAACCCCAAAGTATTGGGCCCAACCATAGGCATGTCGCCGGCCGCGTCTTTCAATGCTTCCTGAAGCTTGGCCCCGTCACTGCCCATTTCCGAATATCCGCCGGCAATTACACTGACGCCACTGACGCCCATTTCTCGCAATCGCGCGGTGGCCTTAACCGTCGACTGCTGATTCAACGCTACCACAGCCAGGTCAGGGACCTCCGGCAAATGGTCCAGGTCGGGGTAAACCTTCAGCCCCAGAATGCGCTCATGCCGCGGATGCACGGGATAGATCGGGCCTGGAAACCCCCCGGTAACCAAACTATCCATTATAGCGTGCCCCACTTTGTCGGGGCTGGCTCCAGCGCCTATTACAGCAACGGAGCGCGGGGAAAACATTCTGTCCAATCGCTTGCGAAAAGCCGAATCCATCAGCCACCTTCATTCTATTGGCTAATCAAGGCCTCGAGGTGAGGGGGTCATTGATATTGCTACAAACGCGTTGGAGTGCGGGTATGGGCAGGGCATCATCGATTCACACGTTGCCGGAAAAGCACTGAAAACGTAGTGCCACCGGATTCGCGGCATCCTTCATTGTCTTGCACGTGGGAACATGACGCGATGGCGCCCGGGCAATGGTCCCGACCCGTCGGGACATATTTGCACCGGGAAGTCTCGAAGGCAATTTCAAAATAGCCAAGCTCGGCCAATGCCTTCAATCTGAGCAACTCCAGGCCCGCACCACCCGCGTTGAAATCGAACGGCTTTTTTGTGGAGTATTCCACTGTGGGCTGGGTGTGATGGAACCCCTCGAATATGAATTCTTGATCCTCAACAGGTATGCCGACTCCACGGTCCCGGACCTGGACCAGGATTCCTTCCGGTGCCTGTTGCACTGAAACGGAGACCTCTCCATCATCCGGGGTGTTCTCGACCGCGTTCTTAACCAGGGTTTCCAGGACAAGTCGCAGGATGTTCGGATCCAGCGTCTCTGTCTGCACATCCTCGATATGAGAGACAAGATCGAATGACCGGTGGCGTGAGCGTTCTCGAAGATCATCGAGGATTCCCTCGACAAACGGCAAGACCTGCAACGTTTGAGGCCTGTACTCGGGAGGGCTCAGGATTTGCTCCACGAGGACCTGGATATTGCTAAGCCTCTGAACATTGCGGAGAATTCGGTCCAGAGCGCCAGCAGACTTCGAGTCAGCCTGACGGAGCTTAGCAAGGGACTCTGTCGAGGCCTTGATAATGGCAAGAGGAGTTTTGAGTTCGTGGGACAGATGATTAACGGCACGCCTTTTAACGCGTTCCAGAGACTTGAACGCTGTGATGTCACGAAAAACTATAGCGACGGTCTGGCTGCCGGGCACGCATTCATCCACTTCCAGAAAGGACGTGGCGACCGCCAGATCCAGCATTTGGCCGTCATTTCGCTCGAATTGAATTTGCTCGTGCACCGTTCCCACACCCGCCTGAACGCGGGCAAAAACGTCCCTGAAAGGCGCGTTTTTCGGCTGGGAAAACACAGAGTCAAATTTCCTGCCGTGGATTTCCTGCTCGTTTAGCCCCAAGATCCTAAGAGCAGCCGGGTTCGCGGTATGGATGTCCCCATTGCATTCAACCGTGATGACACCTTCGTTCATGCTGCGCAGAATGATCTTCTCGATCGGCTCCTCAAGCTGCTCAGCGGGTTCAGTGGTTTTGCCGTTGTCGTCGATCATGTCGATGGTCCCTTGGCGTTTTTCGCTATGCTAACCCATACATTGATCTTGCTTCCAGATCATTCACCGGTTCGCGATCAAACATGTAACATTATTAAAGAACGGCAGGGACACCAGGCCGAACCAGTGGATTGGTATCCGAAAAACGTGCCGACACGGGGAAACTGTCTCAAAACTGACAATTTCACGGCATTGTCGGTAGGGGCGGTTCGGGAACAGCCCGAAATCAGGGCGCTTCTCGAAGCGCCCCTACCCTGAATTCCGTCCATTTCAGGGTTTTGAGACAGTTTCCGGAGGCCGCGACGTACCAATTTCTAAGAGGGGCTTTTCGTAATCGGTCACCATTTTTGACACCTGTTATAATCCGTTTCCGCGGGGGATAAAATCCCAGCAGCCCCTTGCTTCCTTGAGGAGAAAAGGTTACCTATAAAAAAGATATATGTCGACAGTGTTATTCCTCAAACACCTACGAATAAGACGCGACGATCAATCTGTATCGCGCAAACAGGAGATGCCGGCGACAGGGCCTTCCGGCCGGCCGCCGGACCGTGTGCCAGAATACAAGGAGACCTAGAAAATGGAAAAAGATCCAACTTGTCCCCACTGCGGGTCTAAAATGGACCCTATAGAGACCCCTCTCGAATCGACGTGGGGTGGAGAGATTCATCACGTTTGCTTTAACGACGAATGCTGCTATTTCAAGAACAGCTGGCAAGCGCTCGAAGGCCAAGGCGTCGATAAAACGGGGTATCGCTGCCGCGTAGACCCTCGTGGGGCCTGCGGCCCTTTGGCGGTTTGGTCGTCCAGTGCGCTGAAAGACCTTGTGTGTCGAGAAAAAGGAGAATAGGGGGTCTAGCGCAGTCTCCACCTTCGGGCGGGAGAAGCTTATCCAACGATCCGGCCCCTGCTTCTCCTGCCGCCCCTTCAAAAAAAATGCAATTTTTTGGTGTTACAGCCGCAAGGGGGCCGACGGACGGCTTTATACCAGTTCGCCATTTTCCTTATAAGACAGGCGGCATGTCTCTTCCTCTGCGAACGGCGGACCTGACTTCGCTCCGGAGACATGCCACCTGTCCACCCAAAGTCAGGTTATTTATTGCGAACTGGTATTAGCCCGCACTGAAGTCTCGAAGGATGAAAACGCTGCCGGGGCTGTATGCCCCTGGACGCCTTCAAGGGGCTGATGCAAGCCCCTACCACGGGACCATGAGCATTATTCATTTGGTATTCGCGGCGATCCGTTTTATGCTATCCGGGCCGAGGCACGGAAATAATCCGTCGCGATCATCAGGACATTGCCGGTTGCAACAATAATAGCCGCTCACAACGCCAAAGGGATATACTCGTTCGATGGGGAATAATCCTGCCATGACCGGAGCACGCTCCATCTTGCCACTTGTTCTCTGCCTTCTGATTGCCAGCCAATTCGTTCATGCTGCCGAAAAGAAGAAAGAGACCATCACCGGTTTCGAGGTCCCGACCTCGGGCAAGATCGTTGACGTGGAGTATCGCGCTGAGTTCGACGAATGGTGGGTCAAGTGCCGCGAAGGCGAGACAATAGCGGTCTATTCCTACGACAAGCGCGCAAACAGGTGGGGGAAAATCGTTTTTTCCCCAAAAAAGACTGAAGACCAGGCCAAACCCGGCGATAAGGCCAAGGCCCGGCCACCAGGGGAGACGGAATCGTCAAGCCAGGAAGAAAAGGCCGATACCGCTCGTAGAGCCCCGGAGAAGAAGCCGGACACAAAGAGCGACAAAACCAAATGGTGGGACCCTCTCAATATTCTCAAGGGAGGAGAAAAGCTCATCCTCCCACCCTCGCCATCGGAAAAGAAATGACGAGTCCTAACGGTTCTCCGAAGTGATGTCCGGTTGCCTGGAGGAGACCACTGCCGGCTCGTCCGGCAATGCTGTTTCGCTCCAACAAAACTTCTGAGAACAACTGTAGGAATTCGCGTAAGTTCAGGAGGTTCAGTTGTCGGGTCACGTGTTGATTGTGGTTGACATGATTAAGGATAATGTCAACACCGCGGGCCATGGCCTGATGGATTCGGAAGCAAGGAATATTATCCCGTCTATTCTTCAGATGACACAGGTCTTCAGACGCTACGGGGGCCGTGTGGTTTTTGCATGTGACAGCTTTATGGAAGGCGATTTCATCTTTCGGGGCCGAATGCCTCCTCATGCTATTCGGGGGACAGGCGGAGACATGCCGATTGATGAACTTGAGATGCAACCTGAGGATCTTTACCTTCCAAAGCGGCGCATGAGCGCTTTTTACAAGACCGACCTGGACCAGACCCTTCGCACCTGGGGCGCTCATACCGTCGCGGTCTGCGGAATAGTTACAAACGTGTGTGTGCTCCTCACGGCCCTGGACGCGGTGCAGAACGACTTTAATTCAATCATAGTCTCCGATGCGTGCGCGTGCCACAAGCCTGCTATTCATGAAACAACTTTGCAGCTCTATGACAAATTTCTTCTTGCACCCATTTTTCGAGTAATGACAGTCTCGGAATTGACCAGTGAATTGGCGGCCGGCGACCGGCTTGTCTCCAATAGCGATTCACCTTCAGAAAAGCAATTCAGGTAATAATTTGTCGGGCGTGGATCGCGGCCTGTGCTGGTTCTACCAGGAGGGCATTACCGGGCAAGGTCACTGTTGACGCGCCGGTCCATCGGCCGCCTGTCCGCCGCGTTCGGCTTTTTCACTGCGAACCCGCTCCCATGCCTGACCGATCTTCATCAGCTCCTGCCTCCCCGGCATGCCGTCCTGACATGAGAAGGAATGCCCAGAGCGACGCGAACATCACTATTCCAAAAGCGATTTTGAACCAAGCCGGTAACGGGGACGGTGAAAGGAAAGCCTCTACCAGTCCCGCCATAATCAAAAGGAACACACATCCAAGAGCAAGACGCCCCGCAGGTCGGCTCCGCACGGAAAGGATTTCCACCCGCTTATAAGGGCCCGGATCGAGAAGGGCGTGACCGAGAATCAGCCCTGCCCCCCCGGCAATGAATATGGCCGACAGTTCTATGCTGCCGTGAGGCAGCAAAAACGACCAGAACTCGAGCGAAAGACCGTGGCGGAAGCACAAGGCAGCCACCGTTCCTATGAGTAAACCGTTCAGGGCCAACAGGTATACTGTCCCAACGCCAAAGGTTATGCCTGACGCTATAACCAGGAATGTAACCGAAACATTGTGGGTCATCAACTGGCTGGAGGCCAGTGGCGCCACCGCGTGAAGATCGCTAAACCAGACCTGACCTTTTTCAACTGTTGAAATAATACGCTGTGGAACGACAAGTTCAATGAATTGCGGTTCGGTCAAAGCAAGAACGAAACCGACTAAGAAAAACGAAGCAAAAATCAACCAGGCAACAGCCGTATAGATAAGGGTCTTGCGGACAGCTCCCGGAAATTCAGTCAAAATGAAGCGAGGAATGGTCATCCATCGGAACGCGGGCTTTCTGTAGATCATCCCGTGAACTTTAATCACCAGGCTGTTCAGATAGGCAATCACCTCGTTGCCGGGATCCAGCGCCAAATCGGAGGATTTCAGAAGGGCCAGGTCCGAAACGGCCGCGGTATAAAGCTTGCCCAACTGCCACAAATCCGCGCGGCTGAGGCGATTCGCTTTGCCGGGCTTGAAATCTTTTGCTATTCCCTCCAGCTTTTCCCATTCGCCTTTGCGTTCCGCGATGAACTGGTTTATATTCACGCAAGCCTCTCGGGGTCTGTGCAAAACACGACAATCAGAGGTTCAGCCACGCCGCAGGCGTCGGATCTGCTCCAGTAGACCGTTTCACAAGTTTGTTTGCCAATGCCTAAGGGTACCACTGCCGGCTCCCCCGTCAGTGCGTGGCTTCTCTAGTATAGGGCCACTCAGGAACCCCACCGGCAGTCTCAGCGTCCTTTGCTGAGTGCCAAGGTCGCGACATTATCCGTGCCTATGATATCACGTCAAGAAACAGCTATAAAAGGAAACCGGCAAACGGTTTCTATTGAAACGGCCGAGCATTTTGAATTGCAGGTGGAGTTGGCGGGTATAGGCAGGAGGTTTTTGGCCTATTTCGTCGATAAGCTGGTTCAGTTAGGATTCGTAGTCACATTGATTTTGACGGTAGCGCTCCTGGCATTTTTCACCAGCCGGTCCACGTTGGGATGGGATTATCTGATCAAATTGAGAGCCATGCTCGGCCAATGGGTCCTGGCTCTGGCGTTTCTCACATACGGCATCATAGTTATAGGTTATTTCATACTTTTTGAGTACCTGTGGGACGGGTCGACCCCTGGCAAGAGATGGCAAAATATTAGGGTCATTCGCAGAGACGGCCGCCCCATTACGTTTATCGACTCGATGGTTCGAAATGTTCTCAGGTTGGTCGACATCCTTGCAGAAATCTATCCCCTGGGGCTTATCGTAATGTTCGTGGACTCCAGGAACAGGCGCCTGGGAGACCTGGTAGCAGGGACCCTCGTCATTTCCGAGAGGGAAGTCAGCAGGCCGGTGACTCTGGAATCGTCCAGGGAATGCGACCAGTCTGATGCGGAGATCCGTGAAGCGGCAACGCAAATGACCGTGGAAGATTATCAGCTTGTTTCGAGATTTCTTTCGAGACGCCGGGGTCTCGACGCGGAGCCCAGAGAGCGCCTCGCGCGAGAAATTTATGAGCGAGCATTCCGGAAGCCTTTTGTGCCCAGTGCCATCGCTTCGGATCTCGAAGAGGCACTGGAGAAACTCGAAACTTGCTACACCGAAAGAACCAGGATTCTGTAGAAGCTGCAAGTCGTCATGAAAAGAGGGGATTCTATGGCCGACGATCCTTCGGAAACCCTTTACACAGTTGTAATTACCAAGATCCAGGATGCGTCCACCAAAGCCAGGGTTACTCGAGGTCTAGCTCGGATAATCAGGAATTTGCCCGTGGAGCAAATTGCGGTTCGATTGGAAAAGGTCCCCTGGACCCTTACTCGCCGAGCAAGCTTGAAGAAGGCATCCCGGCTCGTTGACCTGCTGGAGAAGCTCGGAGCAGCGGTGGAAGTCTTTCCTCCCTTGCCTCCACCTATCATGCGGGACGTTGCAGGGACCCAGATCTTACCGGGCACGAAGCTGCTCTCTGAAACGCAAGTCGCGGATTCCACCGAATTTGTCGCTATGCCTGAGCCGGTCACGCCTTCTTCAACACCACGGCCTTTGTCAATGAAACCGCCGGAACCTGAAGCGCAAAAAGAGACCGCCGAGGATGAGGATTCCGGGGCCTTCGATATTGAACCTCTAACGCTGGCAGGCATCCTTGACCGCACATTTCAAATCTGCCGGCGCCATTTTTGGAAGCTCTTCGTCATAGACGCGATACCGTGGCTGGCTATGGCGGCTATAGGAATAGTCGCGGCAATAATAGTCGGAATAGTCGGGCTTACGTGGAAGAGTCTTGGCGGATTTCCTACCTGGATTCTTATCGTTGCCGGCGCAGCTTTGATTCCTTCGGCCTTCGTCTTTTTGATCGGGGTTTTCTATCTTGCGCAGGGGGCCATGATCCATGCGGTGTCATCCATATACATCGGCCGACCAATAATGATCAAGGAGGCGTATCGCTTTGTGTTCGGCAGACTCGGCCGATTATTTCTGACGACTTGCTTGTTCGGCCTCGCCGCGATTGGGATGGTGGCGCTTCCAATGATATCGGGATCGTTTATCTTTTTTGCGTTTCGAGAGGTGACCGGATCCGGATGGTGGTCCGTGGTAACATGGCCGTTTCTGGCAATAATACCTTTTTACGGGATAACCAAACTGATGCTGTTTGACAAAGTGGTCATAATTGAAGGCGTGGCGTACGGCAGCGCGTTGAAGCGGAGCTGGAATTTACTTTCCGGCAAGGCGGAAGGCCCCTGGCCCAGGGGTTACTTCTTAAAGCTGATAATCCTTTTGCACATTTTGATCCTGGTGTGGATCGCCATTGACATCCTTTTCAACGTGCCCGCTACCCTGCTGGCGCTTTTCCTTTCCGAACCAAGCTGGCTGGGCACCGTTGTGAAACAGTTTGTGGCCCAGATAGCCGGCCTTGTGGCAGGGATATTCATGGCCGTAAGCATGGTGGTGTTCTACTACGACATCAGAAATCGCAAAGAAGGGTTTGACCTGCAGATGCTGTCGGAGATGGACTATAGCACCTCTCAAAACAAATCGCGAAAATAGCTATCGTCCACGTCTTTTTCCTGAAGAAGGAGATCGCTTCCTCCGCGTTCCGGCGGCGTCGCAATGGCAGTCTGTCCCCACCTGCACGTGAATTCTTACTGCTGCAGCGGCCTCCCTCTTGACACAGTCCTGGAATGGGTGTAAATGGGCCTTATGTGGAGCAGAAGCCTCAACATAGTATTGGTTTTTGCATTTCTGACATGTTCGAGTTTCCCGCTGCCGGAGTGTTTTGTGACCAAGACGAGCTGCCCCGTGCGAGCGAAGGGTTCCTTTTGCCAAACCTTCTACGGCCAGTCTTGTGCCGGGGTTTCGCAATGCAGCACGGCCTGCCCGTTCTCCAACGAAGGCCAGAAGGAGCAAAAAGCAAAACCCTTTGCAGAGTCTCTTCAGAAGCTGAAGTTCCAGGCCTTGAAGTCGATTGTCACTGCGGTGGCTGAAGCGAATCACACGCCGGTCACAGTTGTCCATGCAACCATCCTCCCCGTGGACCTGCATGGCTATTCCATTCACCCCACCCCATGTACTCCGCTGGCAAGGTCCTCTCCCATTATTTTGGAAAAGCAATCCTTCCTCTTTTGATATAGCCCCTCCACTTAGTCCTCTAAGCGTTTGTTTGTTCGTTTTCGAATAAAGAAAGCGGTCACGTGAGCTGATTACTTCGGTCTTCTTCGGCTGTGTCCCCACTAATGGTCGCGGTGGAAGCCCGAAGAACAACCTCCCTTCAGCGTTTTTGCACCCGTGCCGGCAGTATCCGGCTCGTGCGGAATGGGGAATTGAGCCTCAGCAACAGCCGCTTTGAAAAAGGACCGCGGTGCATCCGAACCGCTCGGCCGCGTTCAAGACCGCGCCGCTCTTCCAAAGGAGTCAAGCATGATTCACTGGAATTATGTTTTCAGCGAACTCTCCCATCGGTGGAGGAGGACGTCTGTAAACATCTCGATAATAGCGTTTTCGATAGGTGTGCTCATCGTAGTGAATGTCGTTGGTAGTTCGTTTCAAAAGGCGTTTCGGGTCCCGATGGAGGACATGGGCGCCACGTTAACGATTCAGCGTGCCGGCGACGTTCCCGAAAAAATGGAAGGACTTGTACTACCCTGCTCGGTGGCCCCCATTCGCCAGGAAGAGGTCAGGAGCATATCGCAACTGGCGGGCGTGCAGTCCGTCAGCGAAGCCTTGCTGGTATGGGACTTTGACAAGACGGGCTTCCGGATCATCGCGGGACTGGAACCGTATGCCGTCTCGGGGCCGTCACTCCTGAAGAAGGCCCTTGTATCGGGAAGGTTCCTCGAAAAAGACGATGCTAACAAGGTAGTGATCGACCTGTCCTTCGCGGGGAAGGGAAATCCGGAACTTGGTCAAACCATGGACATTCAGGGCAACCAGTTTGAGGTTGTCGGTGTAGTGGATTCTTCACGGGTCAGCCAACTGGCTGCGGCCCAAGTCTACCTGAACTTGCCCCAGGCACGACAGTTGGTCGCCGATTCGCCACAAGTAAAGGCAGTGCACACTTTCAGTCCCGGCGACTCGAACCTTCTTTTTGTTCAGACTGATCGAGACATGGTGGACACCATCGAAGAAAGTATCAAAGGCCTGATGGGTGACAAGGCTAGCGTGTCCAGTCCTTCCTCCTTCAGAGAAATGCTTGGCGGTGTCTTTTCGCTTACGGACCGCTTTTCCGGGATGATTTCCATTCTGGCTCTAGTTGCGGCTCTTGTGTTAGTCGCCCGGACTGCGGCGGGCAACGTTCAAGAGCGAAAGGCCGACATCGGCACGATGAAATCCGTTGGGTGGACAACAAAAGACATTATTGTCCAGATTGGCTCCGAGACGCTTGTCGTGGTCTTGATCGGCACCATCCTCGGTGTCTTGATGGGGATCATAGCGGCCAAGATGTTGGCTCTTGTGACCATTTCAATTCCAATCCCATGGGAAATGTCTCCCCGGCCCCATTTCATGCCGGGCGGCGGAGATCAGCTTACACGTGACGTGCAGCTGTCAGTATCCATTTCTCCCCTGCTACTGGTTTCCGCTTTTGCCGGAGCTTTGGTTATCGGCCTGACAAGCGCTTGGGCAATAGCTCGAGCAATAACCCGTCTAAAACCTTCGGAGGTCTTTCGCTATGAATGAAATCATCAAAACTCACAACCTTTGCAAAAGCTTTCAAGGCATAGAGCCTGCAAGGAACGTCAACATATCCGTCAACCGAGCAGAGTTTGTAACACTTCTCGGCCCGTCGGGTTCGGGCAAGAGTACGCTTCTGGCTCTGATGGGCGGCCTTGAGAGCCCGTCGGCAGGTACCGTCTTTCTCGAGGGCCAGGACTTGAGCCAACTCGACGAGGATCAACTGGCGTTGCTTCGCAGGGACAAAGTGGGATTTGTGTTCCAGACGTTCAACCTGATTCCCACATTGCCGGCAATCGAGAACGTGGGGATTCCGCTATACCCCACCCGTATCTCATCACAGGAACGGAGAGACCGAGCCAGGGCGCTGCTGAAAAAAGTCGGGCTTGAAGAGCGATCTGCCAATCTTCCTTCACAGCTTTCCGGCGGAGAACGCCAGCGCGTCGCCATAGCGAGGGCCCTTATTAATGAGCCGTCCCTGGTCCTGTGTGACGAACCCACCGGGAACCTTGATTCCAAGACCGGACAAGAAATCATAGACTTGCTTAGGCAGCTCAACTCGGAAAACGGGGTGACTCTCTTCATGGTCACGCATGACAAAGCGATTGCAAAGCAAGCACATCGCTCTCTCTTCATGAATGACGGGGAGGTGCGAGAGTCATGAAACGCTTCATATTCGTGACTATGCTGGTGGTGCTTTGCGCAAGCCTACTCGGCCCGGAGATCGGCGAAAAATGCGTAGCCGATCAGTCTGTCACCCTCGAAATCCTGTTCATGAACCATGGCCCCATGCAACCGACAATAAGAGGGCTCAAGTCCCTGATCCAGCGCCATGCCGGTAAGATTCGACCATTGTGGTTTGATTTCGATCAAAAAACCGGCAAGGAGTTCATGAACAAGAAGGGCATTCGAGAGCATATTCCGCTTCTGATTTACATCAACGGCACCCATACGTTCGACGTGAAGGGAAAGCGTGTGACCTTCATGGGGTTCCCGTCGGGAGAAGGTCCCTACCAGTTTCAAGGAAAATGGACCTTCCAGGACCTGGAAGAACTGATTGTCTCGATGAATCGATGACGGGGGCCCGCAAGAGTTTAGCGGCCATCGTATCGAGGAGGTGAAATATGCTTAGAATGATCAACATAAGTTATGCCCTTCGGCAACTGGCGGCCCGTAAAGGCAGGTCGATTGCGGCCATAGGAGGTCTGTCCATAGGGATCGCTCTTTATGTGGCTTTCACCACGCTGTCCGATGCGTACGGCAGATTGATAAACCTGCCCTTTTCCCAGCTCAATGTGGACCTGATAATTCAGCAGCCGTTGTCTTCCAAGACAACGGAATCAACGGCCGGCATAAGATTGCCTTTTTCCAATCAACCGATTCGTGGTGCGGACGCAGAGCGTATTGCGAAGATCAGAGGTCTCGAATCGTTGAGCCCGTCCCTACTGCTGTGGGACCAATCCGCCCAAGGATTTGTGGTCATATCGGGGATAAATCTTAAGCCGCCGTCCATCGGCCCTGCAAAGGCCCAGCAGTGGGTTGTGGACGGCAAGCCCCTGTCCGGACACGGCCGAGAGGTCTTGCTGGAGAAACACTTTGCCAAATTCTATCGCAAGAAGCCCGGAGACAGTATGGAATTGGGCGGGAAACCTTTCAGTATAGTGGGCCTCGTGGAACTCAAGGAGGGGAACACCATATCCTCCGCGAATGCCTACGTTGCCATCGAACAGGCTCAGGCTATGGCTGCTTTGGAGGCCGACACTTCAAATGTGCTCTTTGCCCGCTTGAAGCAAGGGGTTGACGCGGATTCCGTGCGCAAAGAATTGGCCGGTATTTTGACCGGCGCCATTGTGTCAACCGCGGACAACATCGGCGACATGATGAAGGGATTTAGCAGAATCTCCCATGGATTCTCGTCCATGATCAGCATCCTCTCATTTTTGTTTGCTGCTGCCATCACGTACAGGATTCTCTCAGGTTCGGTCAATGAACGCATCGCGGAGATAGGCATCATGAAAACGGTGGGCTGGAGGAGGAACGATATCGCGGTCACCGTGTTGGCCGAATCGTTCCTTTTGGGGCTGGCAGGCGGCGTGATGGGGATCTTGCTCGGCTACGTGGCGGCCTATCTGCTTGGTACTATGAAGATTTCTCTCTCTGTGCCGTGGAATCTCAGCCCTGTCCCGGCAGGGATCGGCCACATGGCAAAGATGAACGTGCACTCGGTGTTTCTGCCCATTGCCCTGTCGTACCAGACGGTGGTGGTGTCTCTATTTGTTGCGGCAGTGATCAGCAGTGTGGCCGGCGCGCTGATTGGAAGGAAACTGGCCGGAATCAAGGTGATGGAAGCACTGCGAAGTCTTTAGCACTCATAATGATTCTCAAAAACGATGACTGAATCGCGAATGGCTCGGTAGGTACGGCCCCCGGCGGAACGCGGGGTCGCCCGTCCTCGTATCCATTCACTTACGCGGAGCGGTCGCAGAAAACCGTTTCACTGCAGAGGCCGCGGAGATCGCGGAGTAGGGGCGCACGGCCGTGCG